>JADJPU010000002.1 GCA_016713115.1 Cellvibrionales bacterium
GCTATCTGCACCCGATGAAAGTGAAGAGAGCGAAGAAAGCCTAGAGCAAGATGAGTTGCCTTGAGTGCTATCGCCTAGGTGAGCAGATGTAGTAGTTGCGAATAAATCGCGCGGATCATTTTATAAAAATGATCAATGGTCCAGCCACTTTCTATAATCATCTTTTCCATCAGTGTTTGAGAAAACACCGCCCGCAGCAGGGTTGCTCTGGGATGCGGTCCACAAAGCCATCGACTGTGTTGTTGATGCGACAAGTAAAAATCAATTCTTCCGTGAGAGGCGATGTTGGCGCAAAATGCGCAACATGGCTGCCGCATCATCTGGGTCTAAATGCGTAAAAACAGAAAACAGCCAAATCACATCAAACGATCCGGCAACAGGCAAATGCGTTTTGCAATGACAGCGGCGCGCCTGCTGGGTTGTAAGTGCGTTGCGAACCGGCCAGTGTGCATAATGAAAACGCGCATCAACAGGGCTTGCAGCTGTTTGCAAAAAATCAATAATTTCTTCGTCGACATCAATGCCGGTGTGCTTTGACGGGACAGGCACCTCGTTGTTGATCGTAAGCAGAAAACGCGTGCCGCAAACCCACATCAAGAATATTCGTGTCGCGAAGTCAGCGCCCTAAACGCTCAGCCATCAATGCAATAATTTCTTTGGCGGATTCATCGTAGCCAGCTTCTTTCACCATGTGAATTGCGGCGAGGTTTTGTCGGGATTTGCAGGCGCATATTATTTGGGTGTCGTTGCGCAAATACGCTTTTCGGTATCTTGCCCGCGATCAAAGGCAGCACTGTTGTTGTCAGATAACAGTGCGTTAAAGAATAGTGGTTGCGATAACAAGCCCTGCCAAGCGTGTTGCCCTTGTGCATCGCGCCCTATCCAGGTGGGTTCAGAAAATCGCCATCAATTTCTGCAGGATTTTCTTGCCGCCAATCCAAGAGTTCGCCGCCGACATACAGTGCCATTGTGCGCTGTTGCTGTCCGGCGGTAGGCGTGATCGCAAAAGCTGGTGAGTGAAATGGCGGTGCAGGTTTTATTGCGTGCGGCGTTTTCCAAGGCTGACTTACAACGGTGTCGTTGCCAATGCGCACGGAAAATGTGTTGTCGCTGTTGTAGATTAAAGACCAAAGACCTTTTTGTTCGGCGATGGTTTGAGGTCCGTTAGGCGATGAAGGAGATAGCGTTGCTCCAATCACAAAACTGAATGCGCCGTAGCCAGGCGCACGGCGAAAGTCGTCACCTGTAATGCGCGCTTGGCCATTGTTAGCGAGTGCGTGGTACTGCAGTTGCAGCGGCGTTTTTTATCGCGCCACTGACGGTAAATGTTATCTGTGCCCTAGCGCTCCATCGGCTTGAGGATGCTGTGGTTAAACAAACCCAGACTGCCGATTTCAAAAACCAAGTTGCGCGGTTTGAGTTTTTGTTGTCCCAGCAACGGCTGCAGGTTTTCACCGTCCAGCGCGGTGGTGGGTGTAATGCCGGCTGCAGCGAGCACAGTGGGATAAATATCCTGTATTGCCACAATGTCGTCGATAGCTTTGCCTGCGCTGCGTTTGTCGGGCCAGCGAATTATCAATGGCGTGCGAAAACCTGCCTTCTGCGAATTCACCTTTTACGCCAGCGTAAGGAAAATTGTTGTTCATCATTTGGTTGGTGCCGCCGTTGTCGGAAGCCAGCACAATCAAGGTGTTATCGAGTTGTTGGGTATCGCGCAGCGCTCGCAGCGCGCTTTACCAATTTCCGCATCGGCTTGCGCGAGCAATGCGCGGTATTTTCCTTCTGGTGTATCGGGGAAATTTTTTTTAAATATTCTTCAGAGGCTGCTGGGATGATGTGGTGCAAACAGCCAATAGTTGATAAACCACGGCGCGTTTTGTTTGCCTTTTTAATTTGTGCGACCACGCGTTCAGCCAGAATATCTTCCAGGTGACCTCGGTATTGTTGTAGGGTGTGTGATCGCTTTGCAGCCATGGATCGATATAAGTGGGACGCTTAGTAAATTGACCTTCTGCATCTGGGCCTTCAATTGAAATTGATTGAGAAAACCAAACCATTCGTCGAAGCCTTGATCTGGCCATGCGCCACGCACGGCATCACCCAAATGCCATTTACCAATGTGCGCCGTGTGGTAGCCATTAGTTTTCAATGCATCTGCAAGAGTGACGATATCAGGAGACATGCCGCGAAAGTCTGGGCTCTGCGCCACGCGTGCGGATTCACGCCCGTCAGCAGCGCCAAAGCGCGCGGGTTTGCAAGTGCTGTCGGCATAGTGACGCGTAAAACGCACACCTTCCTGCGCGATGCTTTGAATATTGGGCGTAGGCGCATCGTTGCGCCCAAAACCGGCAACATCGCTGTAGCCGGCATCATCGAGCAAAATTAATAGCACATTCGGTTTTGCAGCGTGGCAGCGTGCAAAAAGTTGCTCACCAACAACAGCGCAAAAACACGCACCTACGCATCGTCATACTCTTGTGTTTTCCACTGCACAGCGCGTTGATACAACTCGCGTTTGGATGTGCCGGTGATTTGCGCCGTCAACGCAGACGCTTGTTTCACGGGCAACTCAGCTAACAGAATTTGCAAGATGCGATCGTCTTCGCCTTGGTCGTTATTTTTTGCGTGTTGCCAGCCACGATCAACACGATTTCGCCGCGCTCCTCCACGCGCTTTCATCCAGCGCTTGTGCCAGTTCGGCCAGCGTCGTCAGCCACAGGGTTTCATACTGTTGGACAATTCGCGCGCCAAACAAATTTCGCGCGCGCCGCCAAATGTATCTGCCAAATCGCGCACGGTGTCGGCGAGGCGGTGCGGCGCTTCGTAAAAATTAGCGTGGCGGATTCATCAGCCAGCACCTGCAAAGCCGTGCAACGCGCTTGCTGCTTGGCGGGCAGAAATCCACAAAATAAAAAACGGTCGGAAGGCAAGCCGGAACCAGCCAGCGCGGTGATGGCCGCGCAGGCCCTGGCAGGCTCTCCACGCGCACGCCATTCTGATGTGCCAAACGCACCAAGCGGTAGCCGGGGTCGGCAATGGCGGGCGTACCGGCATCGGAAATCAGCGCCACGCGTTTGCCCTGCTGCAATAAATGCAGAATGCGCTCGGCGGCATCGCGCTCGTTGTGGTCTTGGTAGGGAATCAGCGGCTTGCTGATGTTGAAGTGCTGCAACAATTTGCCGCTGTGGCGCGAATCCTCCACCGCGATGGCATCAACGGATTGGAGAACCGCAAGGGCGCGGGGTACCATGTCGGCCAGATTGCCTATGGGCGTTGCGACCAGATACAGGGTTGCCGTGGACATGCCATAAACCGGAATTCAAAGATGTCTTTCATTCTACCTTGTCTACCTTGTCGTTTGCGCCTGCGCGGCGCAGCTGTCTTGATGTTGTTGATAAGTATGGGTTTGGCGAGCTGTGCTGCGCCCAAGCCAGATAGCGGTGCGATACCCGAGATCGCAGAGCAATCGTCTTCTTCTGAGGGCAGCGCCAAGCCGAAGGCGGTCAACACCAACTTGGTATTTGAATTGCTCAAGCGCGCAGAAGCCGCGCAATCGCCCGAGCGCGAAACCCTCTTTCTGCAAGCCTCGGCCTACTATCAACAAATGGGTGATTATGTGCGCATGGGGCGCGTGTTTGAGGTACTGCGTCCTGAGTCGCTTACGCCGCCACAGCGCATCGAGTACAGCCTGCAATACGGCGATTGGGCACTGTACCAGCGCCATGTAGACGATGCGGCGCGTGTGCTGCTTGCCCCTGAATTGAACCAAGGGCTGAGCGAGAGTCAGACGGCCACGCTGCACAGTCTGCGTGCGCGTTTGTTTGAGCGCCAAGGCAAAATGCTGGACGCACTGCATGAGCGCATTAGCCAGAGTGCGCACACGCCGGAGAGCAGAGCAAGCGGAATTGTCGGCCAGCATTTGGCGGCTGTTGTTGGCGATGTCGATGGCGGATCTGCAATTCTTAGAGAACGCCGACAGCCGCAACTCTAAAGAAGATCAGCTATTAGCAGGATGGTTAGCACTTGCTCACATTCAGCGTGAAGACGCAGGCAACAGCGAGCGCATGGCCGCCGATGTGCAGAGCTGGCGCAACCGTTACGCCACACACCCTGCCAATCGCAGTATGCCCGCCGAGTTGGTGGTCGCTGCCAGTGAAACTTCCAACGGCGCTCGCCCACAACGCATCGCCTTGTTACCGCCCTTGACTGGCAAGTGGGGGCGGCGGGGCAGGCATTCCGCGATGGCTTCATGAGCATGCACTACCAGCAGATGAGTGGCGGTGGCGGCGCGCCGCAGGTGGATTTGGTGGATACCAGCGCCTCGCCCGATATCCTCAATACTTACCAGCAAGCTGTGGCGCAGGGTGCGCAACTGGTGATCGGCCCGCTGGAAAAAGAACAGGTACAAGTATTGGCCAATCAAGCCAATTTGCCGGTACCGACGCTGGCGTTGAACCACACCGCGCCGGAGCAGCGCAGCGCCGATGTTTTGTATCAATTCAGCCTCAACCCCGATGACGATGTGGCGCAGGTGGCAACCACAGCGGCCGCCAATCGCTACCGCCGTGCCTTGGTGATTGCACCGCAGGGCGAGCGCGGCGAACGCTTGGCACAGGCATTCACACAGGCTTGGCAGCGCACGGGTGGTGAAGCGGTGCAAAGCGCTACGCGGCTGGCACTGGCAATTACAGCGCGGCGATCGCCGATGCGCTCGGCGTGGATTTGGCGAGCGGGCAGATGCGCGCCGGCAAACCCTGCCGGAGATGGTGTATTTCAGTGGCAACGGCGCAGATGCAGCAGCCGTGATGGATGCTCTGCAACGCAACGGCGGCAAAGATCTGCCGGTGTACGCGACGGCGGAAGTGTTGGACGGTCGCGTTGATGTGCGCACCAATGGTCTGCGCGTGTGCCTGTCGCCTTGGCAGGTGAGCAGCGGGCCGCTGCAAGAAGCCAAAATTCCCGTGCCGAATAATGCCAACGGACGCCTGTTCGCGATGGGTGCCGATGCCGAGCAACTGTTCTCACAACTGTCACCGCTGGCGGGCAACGCCTCGTTGCGTGTGTCGGGCAATACCGGCTACTTGAGCATGAGCAATCGTCGCGTGCAGCGCAGTTTGGTGTGGGCGGTGATGCAAGACGGCAAACCCATCGCTCAGCCCGCCACGGCTGACGGGCGTTTCTGATGCCTCGCGGTGCCGCTGCGCCGCGCGCACGGGTGAAGTGGTAGAGCGCGCTGCAGAACACTATTTGCAGCAGCAAGGCCTGCAATCCATTGCGCAGAATTTTCAACGGCGCGGCGGTGAAATTGATTTGATTATGCGCGAAGGTGCAACACTGGTGTTTGTCGAAGTGCGCTTTCGCAAAAGTGATAACTTTGGTTCGCCGGTAGAAAGTGTGACGGCGAGTAAACAGCGCAAATTACTGCAAACCGCGCAGTTGTTTTTATTGGCGCATCCGCAGTGGCGCAATGCGCCGTGTCGCTTCGATATTGTCGCGGCAAGGCCGACAGAAAATAATGCACTGCAATTTGAGTGGATACAAAATGCTTTCGGTGCCTGAACGAAAACTTTCAATGAACACTTTTCAGCTGCAGCGTACGGTGTCGGTATTGCGCAGCGGCGGCGTGATTGCCTATCCCACGGAAGCGGTATGGGGTTTGGGTTGTGATCCGCACAATGAAGAAGCTGTTACACAATTGCTTGCGCTAAAACAACGAAGCTGGCGCAAGGGCGTGATACTTATTGCAGCCGATGTTGAACAACTGATGCCCTACCTGCGCGGTTTGCCGGAAGAAAAGCTGGCGCTGATGCGTGCGAGTTGGCCCGGCCCGAATACTTGGCTGGTGCCTAACAACGGCGCAGCGCCCGCGTGGATTACCGGCGGACGCAGCACACTGGCGGTGCGCGTCACGGCGCACCCCTTAGCAGCCGCGTTGTGCAAACAGTTTGGTAGAGCTTTGGTGTCAACATCGGCGAATCGTGCGGGAAAAAAACCGGCACGCACAGTGTTTGATGTACGCTGCAATTTTGGCGATACCTTGGATGCTGTGCTGCCCGGTGCGCTTGGCGGTTTGCAGAACCCCACGCAGATTCGCGATGTAATGACAGGCGAAATCTGTCGCATGGCTTAATGAATTGGAGAGAGTGTGATGACTGTTGATGTAGCTGCGGTAAAAAGTTATTTGTTGGATGTGCAAAATCGTATTTGTGCCGGTTTAGAAGCGGAAGATGGCCGTGCGAAATTTGTCGAAGACGCGTGGCAGCGCGAAGGTGGCGGCGGTGGCGGCATCACACGCGTGATTACCAACGGCGCAGTATTTGAAAAAGGCGGCGTGAATTTTTCACATGTGCAAGGTGATTCCATGCCGGCTTCTGCCACCGCGCATCGTCCAGAATTGGCAGGGCGCGCGTTTGAAGCGATGGGTGTTTCCCTCGTGATCCATCCAGAAAATCCCTATGTTCCCACTTCGCACGCCAATGTGCGATTTTTTGTCGCACGCAAAGACGGCGAGCCGGATGTGTGGTGGTTTGGCGGCGGTTACGATCTCACGCCTTATTACGGTTTTGATGAAGACTGTGTGCATTGGCACCGCACGGCAAAAGCGGCGTGTGAGCCGTTTGGCAAGAATGTGTATGCCGATTACAAAAAATGGTGCGATGAGTATTTCTTTTTGAAACACCGCAATGAGCAGCGCGGTATCGGCGGTTTGTTTTTTGATGATTTGAATGCCTGGGGCTTTGAAAAAAGTTTTGCGTTTTTGCGCGCCGTGGGTGACAGCTATATTGAAGCGTATCGCCCTGTGGTGGCGCGTTGTAAAAACATGAAATACGGCGAGCGCGAACGCGATTTTCAGTTGTACCGTCGTGGGCGCTATGTGGAATACAACTTGGTGTACGATCGCGGCACTTTGTTTGGGTTGCAAACCGGCGGCCGCACCGAATCCATTTTGATGTCTCTACCACCTTTAGTGAGCTGGCATTACAACTGGCAACCAGAGGCTGGATCACCAGAAGCCAAACTCTACAGCGATTACATCGTGCGAAGAGAGTGGGTATGACCGATCGTTATGCGGTATTTGGCAACCCGATAGCGCACAGCAAATCACCGCTGATCCACACCGCGTTTGCCGAGCAAACGCGGCAAGATCTGCTCTACGAACGGCAGTTGGTGGAGCCAAATAATTTGCTGAAACCACCAGACATTTTTTTGCCAACGGCGGTTGCGGCCTCAATATCACCGTGCCATTCAAACTGGAAGCGTTTGAATTGGTGGATGTATTGAGCGAGCGCGCCGCAGCGGCCGGCGCGGTGAATACGCTGAAAAAAATGCCGGATGGAAAAATTTATGGCGACAACACCGACGGTGCCGGTTTGCTGCGCGACATCACGCAAAATTTAGGTTGGATTATTCGCGGCAAGCGCGTGCTGTTGCTCGGTGCAGGCGGCGCCGTGCGCGGCGTGATTGCGCCGCTATTGGCAGAGCAGCCCTCGCGCGTTGTCATTGCCAATCGCACCTTGGAAAAAGCAGAAGCGCTGGTGAAAGATTTTCTGTGGGTAAATCTGCGCAAGAAATAAAATTATTGCGCGCCAGCAGTTTGCAAATTCGCGCGTCCGTTTGATATTGTCATCAACGGCACTTCCGCCAGTTTGCAGGGCGCCATGCCCGATCTCGACCCCGCCATCCTCAATCCCAACGCCTGCTGCTACGACATGATGTACGGCACAGAACTCACGCCATTTTGCAGTGGGCGCAGCGCCACGGTGCGCAAGTCGCCGATGGTTTGGGGATGTTGGTGGAGCAAGCGGCAGAAAGTTTTACCTCTGGCGCGGTGTAAGACCAGAAACCAAAGCCGTTATGGAGTGGTTGCGAGCCTAACGCTCACCGCAAACGCATCACTTGCCACCCGTGTTGTTCTGCAAAGGCTTTGAGTTTGTCATCGGGATCAACCGCTACGGGCTTATCCACTTTTTGTAGCAGCGGCAAATCATTGTGCGAATCGCTGTAGAAAAAACTGCCGTGCAGGGTTTCATTATTGTTGTTTAGCCAAGCGTTGAGGCGCTCGACTTTGCCTTCGCGGTAGCAGGGTGTGCCGCTGATGTCGCCGGTGTAAACGCCGTTGCGTATCTCCGGCTCGGTGGCGAGCAAAATATCAATGCCTAAGCGCTGCGCGATAGGTGCAGTAATGAAAGCGTTGGTGGCGGTGATAATCATCAAAGTGTGATTTTGTGCGCGATGGCTTTCAATGAGGTCGACAGCTTTGGGCAGAATCATGCCGGCAATTTTGTCGCGCATAAATTGCGCATGCCATTGTGCTAATTCTTGCATGGGGCGATGGGCGAGTGGCGACAGCACAAAACGCTGGTAAGCGAAAATATCCAATTCGCCGCGACAGTAATCGTCATAAAACGCGTCATTTTTTGCGCGGTATTCTGCTGCATCGACCACGCCGAGATCGGCAATAAATTCACCCCAAGCGTGATCAGAGTCGCCGTTGAGTAAGGTGTTGTCGAGATCAAAAATAGCGAGTGTCATAACGGCGCGATCAAAACATGCCTGGCACTAACATGCTAGCGCCGCCCATTAAGCCGGTGCTGGCGGCGGCGCTGTTGATCAACACGCGCGCGGCATTCAGCAATAAAAAAACAAAAATCGGTGAAATGTCTAAGCCGCCCAGTGAGGGGATAAAACGCTGGATAGGCGCACACAGCGGTCGCACCAATTGCACACACAATACCGCAGCGGGGTGGCGTGTGTAGGGCGCAACCCAACTAAGGATAATCATCACAATCATGCACGCGAGATAAATGTAAACAATCATTGAAGCGATGCCGATCAAACTCCACAGCAGCACAATCAGCGGATTAAAAATGCCGACCAACACGCAACTTAACATGACGGTGAGGTATTGCACGGCAATCGCCAATCCAATGCAGGCGAGATCTAAGCCAAACAAGCCGGGGATGAGGCGGCGCAGCGGCATCAAGACAGGTGTAGTGATTTTGCGATCGCTTGCGAGAGCGGGTTGTAAAAATCGGCGCGGGCGGCTTGTAATAAAAACGCAATACCACCGCCAGCAAATACAAGCCGCCGATGGTTTGCAGGGTGAGGATGCCAATTTGTGCCATTGCATTCATGTTGAATTCTCAGAAAGGATTAAGCCAGTTGTTGCGATAATTCTTGCGAGCGCGTGCTGGCCGCTTGCAAGGCATCATCAACAATCGTGCGCAAATGTTGTTGTTCAAAATGTGCAATGGCGCGTTCGGTGGTGCCGCCCGGTGAAGTGACGCGGCGCCGCAATTCGGCGGGATCAAACTCGCTGCTGCACGCCATCTGTGCGGCACCGAGTGCGGTTTGCAGTGTGAGCGCGCGAGAAGTTTCTGTGCTGAGCCCTAATTTTTCACCGGCGGCAATCATCGCTTCCATCAACAGAAAAAAGTACGCGGGGCCACTGCCGGAAACGGCGGTCACCGCATCAATTTGCGCTTCATCGTCCAGCCACAACGCAATGCCGACAGCTTTCAGAATCGCTTCTGCTTGCTCGCGCTGTGCGGCGTTGACTTGCGCGTTGGCGACCAAGCCGCTCGCGCCCTGCTGCACCAGTGCGGGGGTGTTGGGCATGCAACGCACGACGGCGGGCGCACCACCGAGCCATTGCTCCATGCTGGCCATGCTGATGCCGGCGGCGATGGAGAGGATCAGGTGTTTGTTCTGCACAGACGGCGCGAGATCGGCCAATACCGCTTTCATCACCTGCGGCTTCACGGCTAGCACCAGAATGTCGGCGCGCTGCGCAACTTCCGCATTGCTCGTGCAGGCGTGGATGCCATGTTGTGCGGCGAGTGCTTGCAGGTTGGTGGCGTTAGGGTCTGCGGCGCAGAGTTGCTGTGGCGCAAAACCGCGCGCGACCAAGCCGCCGATCAAGCTGGCCGCCATATTGCCTGCGCCGATAAATCCAATAGTGGGTTGAGTCATGCCGTGCCTCCCAAAGAGCGCAGCATTATAAGCGAGCGCTAATTGCCCAGGTCAGTCATGTGACGGCGTTCACATCGCGCCCGCATTTCTGCGCGGCGTGTTGTATACGGTCGTGCACCTTGGCTATATTGGCAGCGATTGTCGTCATGGATGCAGGTGTTGTACCGGTGTCCCGTGGGTTAACTCTCAACACAAGGTTGTTTTCATTATGGATATTACTGAACTGCTGGCTTTCAGCGCCAAACAAGGTGCTTCGGATCTTCACTTGTCGGCCGGTCTGCCGCCGATGATTCGTGTGGATGGCGATGTGCGCCGCATCAACTTGCCGGCGCTGGAGCACAAGCAAGTGCATGCGCTGATTTACGACATCATGAACGATAAGCAGCGTAAAGATTTTGAAGAGTTTTGGGAAACGGATTTCTCGTTTGAAGTGCCAGGGTGGCGCGTTTCCGCGTCAACGCCTTCAACCAAAACCGCGGCGCCGGTGCGGTATTCAGAACCATTCCTCCAAAGTATTGACGATGGAAGAGCTGGGCATGGGGCAAGTGTTTAAAGATCTGTGCCATATTCCGCGCGGTTTGATTTTGGTGACGGGGCCAACCGGTTCCGGTAAATCCACCACGCTGGCGGCGATGATCGATTACATCAATGACAATAAATACGAACACATTTTGACCATCGAAGATCCAATCGAATTCGTGCATCAAAGTAAAAAATGTTTGGTGAACCAGCGGGAAGTGCACCGCGACACTTTGGGCTTCGCCGAAGCACTGCGTTCAGCCTTGCGGGAAGATCCAGATATTATTCTCGTCGGTGAGATGCGCGACTTGGAAACGATTCGTTTGGCGCTGACCGCTGCTGAAACGGGACACCTGGTGTTCGGTACCTTGCACACCACTTCAGCCGCAAAAACGATCGACCGTGTGGTGGATGTATTCCCTGCGGAAGAAAAAGCCATGGTGCGTTCGATGTTGTCGGAGTCGTTGCAAGGCGTCATTTCACAAACGCTGTTGAAGAAAAATGGCGGCGGTCGTGTGGCGGCACACGAAATCATGCGCGGCACCGCGGCGATTCGTAACTTGATTCGTGAAGACAAAATTGCACAGATGTATTCAGCTATTCAAACGGGCGGTCAGTTGGGCATGCAGACGCTGGATCAGTGTTTGACGAACTTGGTGTCAAAGGTTTGATTTCGCGCGATGCAGCGCGTGAAAAAGCGAAAATTCCAGAAAACTTTTAATCGATAACAAATCATTATTCTGGCAATAACCCTTATTCAGGTAAGAACAATATGGATATCAGCAAACTGTTGGCATTGATGGTAGAAAAAGGTGCTTCCGATCTTTTTCTCACCGCGGGCGTTCCACCTTCAATCAAGCTGAACGGCAAAGTGGTGCCAGTGACCAACACGCCGTTGACGCCGGAATTGACGCGCGCGAAGTCGTGCTCGGTTTGATGAACGAAAAGCAGCGCGAAGAGTTCATGCAGAATTTAGAGTTGAATTTTGCGGTGTCAGCGCGCGGCATCGGTCGTTTTCGTGCCAATGCGTTTTATCAGCGCAACTTGGCGGGTGCGGTGTTGCGTCGTATCGAAACCAAGATTCCGCAAATTGACGATTTGATGTTGCCAGAAGTGATCAAAGAATTGGCGATGACCAAACGCGGTTTGATTATTTTTGTGGGCGCAACCGGTACCGGTAAATCCACCTCGTTGGCATCGATGATCGGCCATCGCAATCGCAATTCCAAAGGCCACATCATCACCATCGAAGATCCAATCGATTTATTCACCAACACGCGGGCTGTATTGTTACGCAGCGCGAAGTGGGGATTGATACCGAATCGTTTGAAGTGGCGCTGAAAAACACTTTGCGTCAAGCGCCCGATGTTATTTTGATCGGTGAGGTGCGCTCACGCGAAACCATGGATCACGCGATTGCGTTTGCAGAAACCGGTCACTTGTGTTTGTGCACCTTGCACGCCAACAACGCCAACCAAGCCTTGGATCGTATCATTCACTTTTTCCCTGCCGATAGGCACTCGCAGCTGTGGATGGATTTGTCGCTGAACTTAAAAGCCATCATCGCGCAGCAATTGGTCCCTACACCGGATGGCAACGGTCGCCGCGCGGCTATCGAAGTGCTGCTCAATACGCCGCTTGCTTCCGACATGATCCGTAAAGGTGAAGTTCACGGTTTGAAAGAGTTGATGAAAAAATCCACGGAATTGGGTATGCAGACTTTCGACCAAGCGCTGTTTAATTTCTACGATGCCGGAGAGATCACTTACGAAGATGCACTGTTGCACGCTGATTCGCCCAACGATTTGCGTTTGATGATCAAGCTAGCGCAAGAAAATTCTGGCGGTGGCGGTTTTGGTGGACTGGGCGGTCTCAGCTTAGAACAAACTGAAGATGACAAGAAAAATAGTGGCGGCATTGTGCGGCGCCGTTAAACAGCTTGTTGGGAACTCTTCCTATTATTTTTTGTCTCAACGCTGCCAGTCGCTTGAAAAGCGCTCGGCGCACCATTTTCGGGTTATGCATCCACTTTGAGGTTTTCATGAAACGCATTGTTCTATTTTTTAGCGACCAACCTAGCCATTATGTTGGTGCTCGGCATCGTGTTGAGCGTGTTGCAATCGTATTTAGGGCTTTCGCGCAACAGCATGGGCGGCCTGCTGTTGTTGGCTTTTGTGTTTGGTATGGGTGGCTCGGTTATCTCTTTAATGCTGTCCAAGTGGATGGCACTGCGCACCACGGGAGCGCAAGTGATCGAGCAGCCGCGCACAGGTAGAAACTTGGCTGCTAGAGACGGTGAAGCGTCAAGCGCAGGAGGCCGGCATCGGCATGCCGGATGTGGCAATTTACGACTCGCCCGATATCAATGCATTTGCCACCGGCATGAAGCGTGATAGCGCCTTGGTGGCTGTTTCCACCGGTCTGCTGCACAACATGAGTCGCGAAGAAGCGGAAGCAGTGTTGGGACATGAAGTTTCACACATCGCCAATGGCGACATGGTGACCCTGACTTTGATTCAAGGTGTAGTAAACACCTTTGTGATTTTCTTGGCGCGTGTCGTGGCGCAATTCATTGGTGATCGCGATCGTGGTGCTTTCGCCTACATGATGACCGTGTTCGTGTTGGAAATGGTGTTTGGCATTGTGGCCAGCACCATCGTGGCGTGGTTCTCCGTCAGCGTGATTCCGTGCCGATATTGGTGGTGCCAAGCTGGCAGGCAAAGAAAAAATGATTGCTGCCTTGGAACGCCTCAAGGTTTCACACGAGAGTACGCTGGATGGGCAATTGGTGGCCTTCGGCATCAACGGCAAAAGCAAAACTTTGGGCGAATTATTTATGAGCCACCCGCCGTTGGAAAAACGCATCGCGGCATTGCGCGAGAGTGCAAGCTTTTAATAGCTGTGTGTGGTGCAATAAAAAAGCGGGCATGCCCGCTTTTTTATGCTCGCAATTCTTACGGTAATCAGTAGACCATCCGCGTTTCGGATTCCTGATCGTATGCTACCCAGAACACGAGTGCAGCCAACAGCATGGCGCTAACAATGCCTGAGGGCGCAGCTAAGGTGGCGAAAAATAATGCGGGAATAATGGCTTTCATTGCTCGATCCTCTTTCTGATTACTACGCTGCGTATAATCGAAAAGAAAATTGGAATGCGCTAACTAATTTACAAAAAACACAAAAAACTGCGGGAAATACGGTGTTTTGCTAGCCTTTGGAGCCTAACCATGCGCCACCGCAAGTGAGCAGCAAGCCCAGCACCAACAGCCACGAAAAAGGTTCGCCCAAAAAAACCACTGCGCCAATACCGGCAAAGGCAGGTACGGTTGCCATCACTGCGCCCAAGCGTGTGGGGCCGAGTTGTTCCATGGCTTTCATAAAAGTCAGCATGGCCACTACAACAACTAACACGCCTTGAAAAAATGCCTGCAGCAGAATGGCGCTCCACGCGGCATCGTGTATGCCTTTCGGTAACAGCAACCAATAGCAGGGCAGATAAATAAGCGCGGATAACAAACCGACGCCGATGGTGATTTCCTTCGGCGTTTTGCCCCAGCGTTTGGCCAGCACACTGTAGATCGCCCACAAACAAGAGGATGCCAGCAACAATAAATCGCCGGGCCAACTGTTTTGTAAATCACCCAAGCTGTAAAACGCCAAACACAGCACGCCGCCGCCGATCACACTCAAAGCCAACCAGCGCTGCGCACTGGGTTTTTCGCCGAGTAACAACCACGCCACCAGCGTGACAAAAAAAGGCAGCACGCCCGACAGCAGCACCGCGCCGTGTGAGGCTGGTGCGAAATGAAACGCCGAGTAGGCACACAGCGCATAGCCAATGCCGCCGATCAGGGCTAGCAGCAAGGTTTGTAGTGTGAATAGCGGCACGCGCTGCCAGAACAGCCACGCGGGGAATAGCAGTAGTGACGCGGTGCCAAGCGCAGGGCGGTCATATCAAGCTGTTTTAAACCGCTGGCCTGTGCCATACGCGATAACAGCACGAAGCCTGCCCCCACATACACACCGTAATAAAGCCGTACAAATAGCCTTTGCGCATGGAGGCGGAGGACATGAGAAACCTTGACTGAGTTTGCCTGTGCGGGCGGAAGGGCGATGGTCACCGCCCCCAATTTTTTATTTTGGGCAAAAAAAGCATAGACTGGAACACAAGAGATTTTTGTGGAAATTCACATGCTGCCACCTATTGCCGAACGCCAACTCACCGGTTTGGATCATTTGCTGGTTTCGGCGGATCGCGCCCTGCGCACGCTGACGGGTGACACGCGCCCCGCGCTGCGCGCCACGCCGGCCTTGCAAGTGGCGGAGTGCTCGCTGACTAAAGAAGAAACAGCGCGTTCGATTGGTTTGATGCGTGTAAATCATACCGGCGAAGTGTGCGCGCAGGCTCTGTACCCAGGCCAAGCGCTGACCGCCAAACTGCCTGCCGTGCGCGAGGAAATGGAACGCGCGGCCGATGAAGAAGATTGATCACCTGGCGTGGTGTGAAGAGCGCGTCAAACAACTGGGCGGACACCTCTCGGTTTTGAATCCACTGTGGTATGGCATGTCGTTTGGTTTGCGTGCGGCAGCCGGTTTGATTGGCGATAAAACCAGTTTGGGTTTTGTGTCGGCGATTGAAGATCAAGTGTGCGAACACTTCTGGAAGAACATCTGCAAACGCTGCCACCTTGCGATGAAAAAAAGTCGCGCCATTGTTGAAACGATGTTGGAAGACGAAGCACGCCACAGCCATGCGGCATTGGCGGCGGGCGGTACGCAATTTCCAGCACCGATTAAAAAGGATGACCTTGGTATCGCGTTTGATGACGCGCACCAGTCGCTATGTGTAAGTAAACGCAGTAGGAGAATGGCATGTTGTTTGGCAGGGGATTTTGCCAAGTTGTTTGATCGTCTGATCAGCCAAGATTATTTGAATAACCACGAAGTGTTGTATCGCGCCCGCATTTTGGCGGGCATTGCCTCGTTGTATATTCTGCTGATTGCCTTGACATCGGTGTATGTCATTTTTTGCGCCATTTTCTGAAAATAATATTGCTATCACGATAACCTTATTGATCTTTATGGTCTGCGGTTATTTATTGGTGCTGTACTGGTTGCGCAACGGTGAGCGCTATCAACACTGCGCAGAAATTACCGTGTTATGTACCTATGTGGGTGTGATTGTCGGTGTGGCAACTTCTGGCGGACCGCTGGAGTCGCCGGCCATGCCGCTGTTGGTCATTCCGATTGTATTGGCGTTCACCTTAGGCGAGAAATACAGCGGCTTGTTGTGGTCTAGTATCGTTTTTCTCAGCCACATTGCGATGATTGGGAATAGATCGCTGGCTGTTTAAATTCCCCAACTGCTCGATCTTTCTGGCCTCGACGCTGCATTTGACGCATTGGTTGGTGAATTACCCGCTATTATTTTTTTGATGTTGGTGTTTGAAGCGATTACGCAGCGCTTGAAGCAGGAGCGTGATGCCGAGCGTGATCGCTACGCATTTCTTGCGGCGCACGATCCTTTGACGGGCTTGGCTAACCGTTCGATGTTTGGCAGCCAGCTCACGCGCGCACTCGCAAGCAGTGATCGCAATAAAACATAGCCGGCTTAATGATTGATTTGGACGGCTTTAAGCCCGTCAATGACACGCCTGCCACGATATGGGCGATAATTTTGTGCGAGATTGCTGATCCCCCTCTTAACTTATTACGAAAGCTGACACCATTGCGCGTGGCGATGGCGATGATTTTGCGGTGATTTTAGAAATGTGGCTTCGCCGCCGGGGATTGATATTGTGGCGCAGCGTATTGTCGATGAAATTGGCAAGCCGTATGACATCTTGCCCAAAGGGCATGCAGGTAACGGCGAGTGTGGGTGTGGCGATGTATCCCGATCGCACGCGCGACGACAATCAATTGCGCGTGTTTGCCGATCGCGCCATGTATGCGGCAAAAAAGGACATCTGCAATTATTCGCCCGATATGCAATAGAAATGCGTATGTTATTCAGGCATCCAGATCGGGAATCAACTTGCTTCTACGCGGGTAATGGTGTCTTTCAGCCACAGCTTGCGTTTTTTAAGCGCTGCATCAGCAATTGGTCGAAATAAGGGCGCTCCAACAGCACCAAAAATTTCATCATCCAACATGCGGTGTTCTTCACGCAGGCGGTTCAGGGTGAGGAGAAGTTCGTCTTCCATGTGGAGTGATTTGCAGCACGACTAGTTACCTTATACACGCCGTGGCTTGCGGATACCATGGCCGTCATCATTTTCTTTACAATTACCCCGTCAATTAATTTAGGGATCGCATGATATGACTGCAGCTCGCACTGTGCTGGTAACTGGCGCGTTTGGCAATTTAGGGCAGATGATGTTGGCGGAACTCAAGCGACAGAGTTTCCGTGTGCTGGCCATGGATCTCGACAACCCAGTCAATCGCAAAGTCGCTGCCAACATTGAAACACTGTACGACGAGTTGGTGTGGGGCGATTTGCGCACCGTGGACTTCAAGCCGCTGTTGCAGGGGCTGCATCGCTGTGATTCATCTCGCGGCGGTATTGCCGCCAGTGACGGATCGCGCGCCTGAGCTCGCGCATGACATCAATGTCAACGCTACGCTGCGTTTGATTGCGGATATTGAACAGCGCGTTAAACAACCTCTGCTGATTTACCCCTCCTCCGTAACGGTATTTGGATTCCTGAGCCAGCCACGCGTTTGATGCGGGCGGACGATGCTGTAGCGCCAACGACAACTACACGCGGCACAAAGTGGAGGTAGAGCAAGCGCTAGCGGCCAGTGCAATTCCGTGGTGTGTGCTGCGCGTGGGGTGTCGATAGATTCGCGCACCTTGGGTGCCGGATCGTTCCATGATGCGTAAATTGTTGCCGTATCGCCAGACAATCCCTTGCATTATCTGCATCCACAAGATGTTACGCTGGCAATGGTCAATGCGATCAATAACGCGCGCCTTGCATAAGGTTTTGTTGTTGGGAGGTGGTGAAGACAGCCGTGTCACGCAACACCAATTCTTAAAGTGCGGCACTGAATGCCATGGGGATTACTCTGCCGCGAGATATGCTCGGCAGCGACCGCTACTACACCAGTTGGATGGATACCGCTGAGTCGCAAGACATTCTGCAATTTCGCAGCACAGTTTTGCAGACTATCAAGCAGATTTGCGCCAGCGCTTGCGTTGGTCGCGGCTGATCATGAAGCCACTCGCGCCGCTGGTGCTGTGGAGTATGCGCAGAGTTTGAAATGAAATTGCCTCCTGATACGGAAGTATTTATTCCTCTGCGTTAAATAGTGAGGTGATTGCATCCAGTGTGGATTTTCAGTCGTTGCCTCGTTTGAAAGTTTTGTTGTTAAAACCCTATCAAAAAATTGTTGGAGCAGTGCAATCTCCCGCAGATCGGGTATCCTCTATTTAACATCAGCTATTCGCGTTTCAACAGCATGTTGATGGAAATTCTGGATATGAAGTTGAGCAAATGCCAGCATCAGAGCTGTTGCCTCTGTTGCGAGGGGTTTACCGGATGTGGTGGGTATGTCGGCGTTAAACTTTTGGAAGCACAAAAGTTATCTCATTTCAAAAACTGTAAAACAGTTTGATGAATCCATTGTTACGGTGATTGGTGGGCCGTTTTGCTCAACGCGTCTGAAAAGATTTTGCGTGAAGAAGAAAGCATTGATTGGGTTTTGAGGTCCTGGTTAATGTATTTCCGAAGCGTTGGTGCGCTTAACTCTGAGTCGGGATTTAGAAATTGATTTGCCTGGTTTCTCAAGGCGACTGGCCCAGATGGGAGATTCGGTGTAGCAAAAAACAAGGATTTTGTTCAAGACTTAGATACTTTGCCCATGCCTTCTTGGGATTTGGTAGATTTTGATCGCTATGCAAAACACCCTAATCACGCAGCCAACTTGAAAGGTAAGCGGTACTCGCCACTGTTTACTTCAAGAGGGTGTCCTCATCTTTGCACCTATTGTCACGACATCTTTACAAAAAAGATTTGTTTACATGATTGGCGAGTGATTGCAGATTGAGTATTTATATAACAACTATGGTGTTGATGGAATATCTATAGAGGTGATATTTTTAATCTGCACAAAGCCTAGGGTGCATGCAATCATGGGGGGAAGTGTGCTAGGCGATGGCCTGGGAAAATGAAATTTGCAGTTCCTAATGGATTGCGCGGCGACATTATTGACCAAGAAATTGTGGATGTAATGTGTGAAGCAGGTGCTTATGCAGCTTCAATTGCCATTGAGACGGTAACTCCGCGGTTGCAGCTTTTGGTTGAAAAGAATCTATGTTGATAAAGCAAACAATGCAATAAAAATGTTTACAGACAAAGGATTGCAAGTAACCGCTGCTTTTATGTTAGGGTTCCAACGGAAAACAAAGAAGAAATCAAAGCCAGTATTGATTTCGCTTTAAAAGGAAGCGTTTGACCTTGGCTTTTTCTTTACGGTTATTCCACTGCCGGGAACGCCGCTCTTTGATTGGCGCTGAGTGAACATGAATCAATAACGAGATGCAGCAAAAGTTGACAGTGGTAGCTAACGAATATACGTATCTTGGTAAGAAAGGGTTTTACGGTATCAAATTGAGCAACGCTGTCCGCATGGCTAATTGGGTTTTTATCCTAGCCCGCGGCGTGTGCTCAGAATTCTGGCGTTTTGGTCGCTCGAACGACTGTGGCAGACATTTAAAGTGTTTCTACAAAGTTACGCCGACGCACCGGCAAACGCCGAACTATTCAGATGTGATGTTGAAACAGTAGGGGCATTCAGGGATTCACCAAACCCCGCAACTGCGCACTGAGATCGCTCGCCAACAAGCCGCGCTCGCTCTTCCTGTTACTTCGGCAGCATCCGCCGCTTCAGCGTGCAGGCAAAAACAATTGCGCGGCGATTTCTGGCGCTATGTCTTGCGCGAGCAAGCTGCCGATGATGCCGGCTAGCATCCCCCCATGCCGCCGGAGGACATGCCGGGGTTGCCGCTGCTGCAAACTCCAATCATGCCGCCCGCTCCGCACACCAGGCTGCCCGCGCCTTTCAACACGACAGTGCCGCCATGGCGGTGTTGCAGGGCGCGCACGGCCGCGAAACGGTCGCGCTGAACATCGGCGGTGCTGATACCCAGCAGGCGCGCGGCCTCGGCGGGTGAGGGGTCAGCACCTAATCGCTGCGATGGGGTTCGCGCACCACGCACCTCGGCGGCGCACGCGTGTTGAGTGCGTCGTCAACCAGCACCAGTGGCAGCTCACTCAAGGTGGCCTGCTGCAACATCTGCTCGAACCACGCGCTGCGCCCTGGGCAGACCGACAACCAGCACCGTGGGTTTGGCGAGCAGCGGTTCCAGAGCCCGCCCAGAGTTCACTCCTTCGCCATGATCTCCGGTCGGCGTGCCAACACAGCCGGCACATGTTCAGGTCGCGTGGCGGCGCTAACTAAGCCAGCCGCGGCGCGCAGCCCTTCAGTGGCCGAGCACCGCGCCGCCCATGGCTGTCACCCGCCTATCACCATCACATGCCCGAACAGACCTTTGTGTGCCGTGCGTTGGCGCGGCGGCAGTGCGTCCTGGCAGGTGCCGGGTTTGAGTCGCTCGCAGTGCGTGATCGTCGGCGCGTCTAGCTCCTCCGCACCCAAACCAGCGTATTCAATGAGGCCGGTGAAATCTGGTGCGTCGGCGGTCAATAAACCGCGTTTCAGTGCGACAAAAGTGATGGTGACATCCGCGGCCACCGCCACGCCTTCGGCACAGCCGGCGCCGGCGTCGATGCCAGAGGGCAAGTCCAGCGCCAGCACTGGCAGGCCGCTGTGGTTGATAGCATCAATCGCGGCGGCGTAAGCCGTGGCGTGGTGCGCCGTAGCTGCCGGTGCCGAGTAGAGCATCAACCACGATGCCTTTGCTGGGTAAATCCATAGTGTTCTGCCACGGCGGTGAAATCGTCACGCCGTTTTGCGTGGCGTAGGCGTGCGCTTGTAAAGTATCTGGCGAAAATTTTGCAGCCGCGCCGACCGCAATAATGTGTGCAGAAATATTTTTTCTGGCGAGGCCAAGAGCAAATAACACGTCGCCACCGTTGTTGCCGCTGCCGCAAAAATGGTGATGCACGCAGGATTGGGCCAGTGCTGAGAGTGTTTCCAATGCTGCGCGCGCGGCTTTTTCATTAGCACGATGCTGCTGATGCCGTTAGCAATGAGCGTCGCATCCAGTGCGCGCGTTTCTTCAGCGGTGTGCGTGTCAGGAGCATTTTTTTTTTCAGCCAAGGTAGAGGGTTGATCGGATTGTCGTTTTTGCGAATTTCAAAATACAAGGCGGATTCTTTTCGCCGCCGCTGTTGCCGGCACGTGCAATGATATCGCCTGGTTGCACCCATTCGCCGGCTTCACGCAACAGAGCATCATTATTGTGCGTACAAACTCATATAACCATCGCCGTGATCCAGCACGTTTAACAAGCCCGCCAGCCGCGTAATAAAGTGTCGGCGTACATCCCGCGCCCGCCGTGAATGGCGTGCACGGGCGTTCCGTTATCCGCCCAGATGCGTAAACCATCCCAAGTCCACGCTGCCTTGGCGATTATCGCCTGAATTGATGCAGCAGTTTTCCTGCGTCGGCCACAGCATTTTTCCTTTGCGTTGTGTAAAGATTGCTGGCGCAGGCGTTCGAGATCAACGGCGCTATAGGTGGATGATGCATCATCTGTAGATGGTTCAAAGTTGCGGTTTTGTTGCGAAAGTTTCTCTTCCTGTTGCTGTATATTTTCTGCTCCTCACGCAAACGCTGTTCTTCCGCCCGGCTTTAAGCAAGGGCGCGTTGCTGTTCGATGCGTGCAGTCAATGTTTTGTAATGCTTAACGATCTTGGTTAGAGCTTTCCCAATTCGCCGTGCTTGTTTTTTAGGTCTTGTTCAGAGTTGGTAATTAAAGGTTTTTCTGGCATCGCGTTCGGCTTGCGATTGCATATTTTCCGTGATGAGGTTTGTTGCAGCACTTGCAGTTCTTGAATGCTGTTGGCGAGTTCTTTTCTATGACAACGATACGTTGAATAGCATCGAGATACGCCGCCATTTTTGCTGGCGAGCGGCAACCAAGTAATTGTTGTATTGGAAGTTGCGGGTGAGGGTGCTGGCGTCGTCCTGTTCCAGCAACAAGCGCAGTTGCGACTGCGCGCCTGCTGTGCAGAGAGCGCGCAGTGCTGGCCCGTCTGTTCCCGCTGATCAGCGATTAAACTGCCCCACTGCTTTTTCTGCCGCTTGTGCGTTAGCAGCTTTTTGTTTCTCTGCGATTTTGGTGTTGATCTCTTCGATTTTTTTTCATTTTGCGCCGCAACATCTTTGTCAGACTGGTCCAGCTTGGCCTGCAATTCATTGCGTGTGGTCTGGATGGTTTGAATATCCGCTTTTAATTTGTCGATGGATTGCTGCATCTCCGGCGTTTTTTTGTTGAGGAGCGTTTCTGTTTGGCTGCTGGTTCGCCGCGATTGCTTGCGCAGTGGCGGCTTCGGCGGGTGCTGCCGGTGCTGCGTCGTTAGCAAAAGCACTGCCAGTTAATGTGCCGCTGAGGATAGCAGCCAATAGCGATTGATGGATTTACTTGTGTTCTTTCTCCGTGCGTAGTGATAAAAAGTTTTATTTGTTGTAACAATGAGTGATGAGGTTGCGCCCTTGCATTTCTGCCGGTTGCGGCAAGTTCAACAACTTTCCAGCATGCTGGGGCAACATCAGCCAGTGTGCCTGCATCATTGATAGTGACTGTGCGCTGACCGATATACAAAAACGGAACTTGTTCACAAGTGTGCTGTGTGTGTACTTGCTGCGCTTCGTAATCCTGCATTTGTTCGCAATTGCCGTGATCGGCGGTGATCAAACGTTCACCACCGGCTGCCAGCTACCGCGTCACTTACTCACACGGCCTACACAAATATCTGAGAACCTCCACCACTTTGCTGCGGCGCTGAAAATGCCGGTGTGCTACCATATCGCCGTTGGCGTAATTGCAAATAATCCCATCGAACTGTTGGCTGCTTATCGCCTCCACCAAATTTATCAGTGACTTCAAACGCGCTCATCTCCGGCTGCAAATCGTAAGTGGCAACCTTGTTGAATCGACAAGAATGCGTGTTTCGCCTTCGTATTACAAGGCTTCGCGCCCGCCGCTGAAAAAGTGACACTCGCGTATTTTTCGGTTTCCGCAATGCGCAATTGCGTTTGCCTAAACTGGCTAAATATTCGCCCAATGAGTTTTTCAGAGTGCTGGATGGTGGATGGAGCGCACAGCGCCGGGAGCTTTATCGTCGGCGTATTCACTGGTCATCACAAGATTGCCGAGTGTTGGAGTGCGTGCGCGCACAAAACCGTCAAACGCAGGATTGGTAAAGGCGCGCGTGATTTGCCGAATGCGCGATCGGCGCAGGAGGTCATGAAACAACACCGCGTCGCCATCAGTAGCAATTGCACGGGTGCGCCGATCACCGTCGGCTGCACAAAACTCATCGTTTTTCATCGCGCGTAAAGCGTTGTGCAAACCTTCTATAGCGGTGGCCGCGTGAAAGTCGGCGCGACCATCCGGTAAGCAGGTTGTAGGCCTTTTCCACGCGATCCCAACGCTTGTCGTCCGCCCCACCGCGTAATGTAACGCTACTGATTAATGGCGATGCGGCCGGTACGCCGGAAATGCGTCAAATGTGTCTTGCGTGATGCGCAGTGAATCTTCTACACTGCGCGGCGGTGTGTCGCGGCCATCCAAAAAGCTGCAGGATAAACATTTTCTGCACCGCGCTCCGCGGCGAGTTGCAGTGCAGCGAGGATGTGATTTTCGTGGCTGTGTACGCCGCCATCCGACAACAAGCCCCAAATATGCACGGCTTTGTTATTGGCGACGGCTTTATCAATGGCTGCGCAGTAAGCGGGATTTTCAAAAAACGTGCCGTCGGCGATGTCTTTGTCGATGCGCGTCAAGCTGCCACACCACGCGCCCCACCGCCCCCAGTGTCATGTGGCCGACTTCGCTGTTGCCGAACTGGCCTTCGGGCAAGCCCACATCCAAACCAGAACCGGACACCAAGCTGTGCGGGTTCTCGTGCCACAGTTGATCCCACACGGGCGTATGCGCGGCGGCAATGGCGTTGTCTTTAGTCTCCTCGCGGTAGCCGAAGCCGTCGAGTATCAAAGGTACAAGAGGTTTAGGGAAGTCGTCATAAAACACAACCAGCAGAAAACGGGGCAGCTATCTTACGGAAGCTATGAGTTTTTTAGAACCTGCATCCCTGTTGTATCAATCGTCATCGCCCCACATATGCCCTAGCCAGAGCCCCATAGCAAACGGAAATACCCAGTGGTTGTTAGTTGAAGAGGCTGATGTAATGTCGCTCACAGCATAGCTGTCAAGAATCGGCGAAACATAAGGAATGTTTTTTCCAGGGCAGGTGCTGCAGTCGTGCCTCTAAAAATAAGATAAGAGATTTTAAAGGGAAGAGCCACTAACAAAATAAAAATGATCCCGGCACCGATAAGCAGAGTTAACGACTACTTTTTTATCCGTGGCGCGCCTGGGAAGGTCACCAACAAATCCAACAAGAAAACGAAAGTAAAGCCATCGAGGGTCGCCCCTGTCGACCAACATAAACACAGCAACATATATCACGGCAGACCCAAAGAGAAAAAATTTTTTGCCAGCCAAAACTTTAAGTGGCTTTCCGAACGCTCTTGGTAAAAATTTCCAAAAGACATACCCAGTATTTGCGTTTTTTGTGTGCGCTGTTCTGATTTTTGTTGTTGTGCGGCATCGTTTTGGCATAACTTTGTAGTCAACGTGGTTTTATTTTGTTGCTGACGAACGACAGTGCGTTTAGCAAAAGAAAGGCAAACCAATACACCAAAGAGAATGGCGGCACCCACAATGCCTATGCCTATTGCGGTGTTGGCGCGCTGTATCGTTAGGGAAATAACGCGCCGTTTACAAAACGCGCCAAACGCTGCGCCGCTGTTAATGAATATCCTAACAGATGAGAAACAAAGAGGTTTCCTCCTTGTTTGTTACGGTGATCTACAACCCCGAGCCCCCCCCACGCTAGCGCCCATGTCACGATCATTGCCGAATAACAGGATAAAGCAATGGCTATGTCTTCATTCATGGCGATGGCTCAATGGCAGCATAGGTAAGAGCCATGGTACAAACGAAAGGCTCACTGGGTGAGCCTGCTGTAATAAGCGATTTAAAAACCGAAGCCGGTTCACGCCTAGCAAAGGTCATCACGCCCAGCACGGCGAGCACGCCAGCGGCGATGGAGTGCACCAGCTTCATCAGGATTTTGTTGGCCAACTTGTCGCCGACAAGCACCACGACTGGCACATCGGCAATCAACAGCGCCCAGCGTGGTGCCTATCCCCACCCCGCAGCGGTGCGGCGTAGTGCGCGGCCATGGCGATAGTGGCGACACCCCGTTTGTCGCCCATTTCCGCCGAAAAAAAAGTCACCAAGGTGGCGCCGAACACGCCGAGTTTTTGCGCTATCAGCGATTCTTCTTCTTCAATTTTATTGTCGGGAATCAGCGTCGATTACCGCTTCGCGATAAAGAACAAGCCCAACACCCAGCGCAGCACTTCCGGAGCTGACTGTTGGTGGTGATCCACGCGCCCAGCGCACCGGCCAATCCGTGGTTGACCAAGGTGGCCAAAAGAATGCCCGGAGGCGATGGGCGGCTTTTGAAACGCGCAGCGAGTAGGAAGGCGAGCAACTGGGTTTCATCGCCGGTTTTCAGCGAAGGGCGACCACGCCGGTGGACACAAGTAAGATTTAATGCGGATACCTCCAACAGGGCGCATTGTAAGTTAAGTTGCGAAAAAAGCACACTTCTTCTGAACTCAATGCTTGATGCAATGGGGAGTGGTAGTATCTTCGGTATGAAGGAGAACTGGATGAGTTACTTTCTCGACCGCTTGCAATTTTTCGCCGTGTCTCAGAACCTTTTTGCCAATGGGCATGGTGAGGCACTTTTGGAGAACCGCGATTGGGAAGACAGCTATCGCGCGCGCTTCGCTTCAGTACGACGAGGTCAATGCGCTCAACACACGGCGTGAATTGCACTGGCTCGTGCAGTTGGAAGATTTATGTGAAGAACGGTCTGAGTGACATGGGAAACGCAGCAGACCGACTACCCTCACCTCCGCCCCGACCTCCCCAATCACGAGCCGCGCGGCTGCCCGCGCCGAAGCGAGCTACTCGTGGTATTTGTACGAGTGCCAACCGTTTGGAAATACCCCTTAGTACGCGGCGCGCTGTTGCGCTTGTGGCGCGAGGCGCGCAAAACGCTGAAGCCCTGTGCCGGCGTGGGCGAGGTATTGTTGAAGGCATGACGCGCGCTAAATCCTACAAAAGCAAACGCGGCATGGGTGGTTTTGCGCGGGTGCAGTGGGAAGAGGGCATTGAAATGATTGCGCCTCAGAATTTGCCATACCATAAAAAATATGGACCGGATCGCGTTATTGGTTTTTCTCCTATTCCCGCGATGTCGATGGTGTCTTATGCCCATGGTGCTGTTTATCATTATTGGGCGGCGCGTGTTTATCGTTTTACGACTGGTATTGCGATCTGCCGCCTTCCAGCCCACGGAGATGGGGAGAGCTTAAACCGGTGTGCCGGAATCTGCCGATTGGTACAGCAGTCAGCCCCATCATCGCGTGGGGTTCAAATATGCCTGAGACGCGCACACCCGACGCACATTTTTTACCGAAGCGCGCGTTACAACGGCACAAAAACGAGTGGCGATTACGCCCGATTATTGCCGAAGTTGCCAAGCTCACCGATCACTGGCTGCACCCCAAGCAGGGCACGGATGCAGCGCTCGCGTTTGCGTTTGGTCATGTGATTTTGAAAGAGTTTCATGTCGACAAAACGGTGGATTATTTTTCAGTCTTTATCGCCAGTACACGGATAATACGCTCTTAGTGCGTTTGGAGCAGCGCGCCGATGGGCGTTTGGTACCAGAGCGTTTTTGCGTGCCAGTGGTTTATCCGGTTTGGTTGAAAGTAATAGCAGAATGGAAGCTTTGGCGTTTGATGAACACAGTGGGCAGATCCGTGCCGCGCGGCTATCGGATTTCGTTGGGGCGAAAAAGCCGAATGGAATATTGGAAAAGACAGCGCCGGGAGAGAAACGAAGCTGCGTTTATCACTGCCAGATTTTAACGATGGCGTGGCGGCGGTTTTAGCTATCCGTATTTTGGCGGTGTCGAACACGCCCATTTTACGGCAACGGAAAATTTCCTGACATTTTGGAACGCAATATTCCCGTTAAAACAGCTCACGCTGGCCGATGGAAAAAGCAGGCGAGTGGCCCCCAACGGTTTGATTGCTGCTCACCTATTACAGGCGTAGATCGCGCGGTTTTGGCGGCGGAAATGTTGTTTAAAGGTAGGCAGAGATGTGCCGGGCACGCCGGCGTGGCAGGAAAAAATCACCGGTGTGCCACGCGCGGCTGTGATTGGCGTTGCGCGATGAGTTTGCAGAAACCGCCGCCGAAACGCGCGGGCGTAGCATGATTCACTTATTTGGCGCTGGCATGAACCATTGGTTCCACAACGACATGAACTATCGCGACTGAATCAATATGCTGGTGATGTGTGGCTTTGTAGGGCAAAACCGGTGGCGGTTGAATCCCACTATGTTGGGCGGGAGAAATTGCGCCCGCAAACCAGTTTAGCTGCCCTTGGCGTTTGGTTTGGATTAGGGCAAACCGCCGCGCCAAATAAGATAGCACTTCGTTTTCTATTTCAATTCCGATCAGTGGCGTTACGAAAAATTAGCGGTTGGAGAAATGTTGTCGCCACTCGCCGATGCCCCCAAAGTTGGTGGTAGTCAGGCGGATTTGAATTTTACAAGCGATTCGCATGGGTTGGTTGCCGAGTGCGCCACAGTTGAATCGCAATCCACTGCATATTGCGCAAGCGGCAAGAAAGGCTGGCGTATCGCCGTGATTTGTTAATGCAGCAGATGAAAACAGGTGGAGTTAGATTTTGCGTTTTCGGACCCAGACGCGCCGGAAAACTTTCCCCGCGCCATGTTTATTGGCACTCTAATTTTGCTCGGTTCATCTGGCAAGGGCACGAATACATGCTGCGCCATTTGCTCGGCACGCGTCACGGTTTGCAGGAGGCAAGATTTGGGTGAGCGTGGCGCGGTGAAGCCGGAAGAAGTGCGCTGGCGCGATGAAGCACCAGGAGAAAATTGGATTGATGGTGACGCTGGATTTCCGCATGTGCACCACGGCCTTGTATTCCGACATCGTGTTGCCAAACAGACCCTGGTATGAAAAGACAAATCTCAATACCTCAGACATGCACCCATTTATTCATCCACTGTCAAAAGCGGTGGACCTGCGTTAAAGTCGCTTGCAGTGATTGGGATATTTTTCAAAGGTGTGGCCGCAAAACTGTCAGCGAAATGGCGGACGGTGTGTTGGGTGTAGAAAAGGATGTGGTATTAGTGCAAATCCTTGCACGACACCCCCAATGCCTGGCTATGCCATTTGGTGTTAGCGATTGAAAAAACGAGTGCGAACCGATACCAGGAAAAACTATGCCGACTATCGTGACCACGTTGAGCGCGATTATCCCAATCTGTATAAAAATTACCGCTCTTGGGCCGTTGTTGAACAAACAAGGCAATGGCGGCGACCCGCATGAAGGCTGGAATACACTGGGGATGAAGGTGAGAGTCACACAGGCGAACTCAATCTGTCGTGTGTTGGATGAAGGTCAGCGAGTTGCGGTCGTCCGCTACGACGCAGTGCGATTGTTGCCCGGCAGAAGTCATTTTGCATCTCGCGCCGGAAACCAATGGCCATGTGGCGGTGAAAGCGTGGGAATCTTTAGGTGAATTTACTGGCCGCGATCACCCGCATTTGGCGGTAGAGTAAAGCGCATGAAGCGATTCGCTTTCGCGATATTCAAGCGCAGCCGCGCAAAATTATTTCTTCGCCGATTTGGTCTGGTTTGGAAGATGGTATGTCAGCTACAACGCCTGTTACCGCAATGCTGCAGGGCGTGTTTCCGTGGCGCGCACTCACCCGGCAGGCAGCAGTTTTATCAAGATCACGCGTGGATGATTGCTTTTGGCGAAGGCTTTATATGCGATTACCGCCCACCCGTGGAATGCCAAAACCATTGCGCCGCGCTGCTCAATAAGCGCAGCAACGGCAATAAAGAAATGGTGTTGAATTGGATTACGCCCACTGAAAATGGGGCATACACCCCTTCTCTGGCGATAATTTGTTGATGCAAACACTGTCGCGCGGTGGGCCGATTGTGTGGCTCAGCGAAGGAGTGATCCGCGCAGTGCGAATATCGAAGATAACGGAATTGGATTGAATTATTTAATGTCAACAGCGCGCGTGCTGCGCGTGCGGTGGTGAGTCAGCGTGTGATGCCAGGCATGGCGATGATGTATCACGCACGCGCGCATTCTGAATACGCCAGGTTCCGAAATCCTGCCGGCACGCGCGGCCTTTGTTACACAATTCAGTGACGCGCATCGTGCAAAAGCCGACACCGCATGATGATTGGCGGTTGCACGCACGCAACTGTCTTACGGCTTTAATTACTACGGCACTTGCGGTACCAACCGTGATGAATTGTCATCGTGCGCAAAATGAGCAAAGGTGGATTGGTTGGAGAACGGAGACAACACAACAGGAGGCATGAAACTCAATGAGAACACGCGCACAAATTACCGTGGTGTTGAATACTCGATAAGTGCTTAGCCAGCTTGCCACACCTGCTCTGTTACTTGCAAAAATGTGTGGACTAGCCGTGAAGGCGTGGAATACGCAGTGGTTTAACATCCCCCAATGACCAGGGATTGGTTATCAAAGAATGGGAAAACCAAGACAAATGGAATGGCGGATGGGTGCGTACAGCCAAAGGCAAACTGATGCACTTTTTGGCGGTGGACGCTGGCGTTTGTTGTCCAAGATTTTTGCCAACTCCTGATTTGCCGCAGATAGACGACTACCACGAACCGTTCACTTTTTGATTATGGGCATTTACATACCGCGCCAGACAGCGCGCATCCCAAGCCCGCGTTTTTCCTCACTGATTAGTAGCGAGCGTATGCAAAAAATTGAGTGGGGACCAAACTGGGAAGAGATTCTTGGTGGAGAGTTCAATAAGCACTGGCCAAGATAAAAACTTTGACAATATGCAAAAGATATTTTGGACAGTTTTGAAAAAACTTTCATGATGTATTTGCCGCGCCTGCCCGACTACTACCTCAACCCTGCCTGCCACGTGTCAGCCTGCCCATCAGGTGCGATTTACAAACGCGAAGAAGACTGGCATTGTGTTGATCGCCTGAGACAAATGTATCTATGGTTGGCGTATGTGTGTAATCGGCTTGCCCCCAGAAATACGAAAAAATTATTACAGCTGGAAGGTAAGCGAATCTGAAAAATGTATTTTCCACCTTTATCGCGCATCATTGAAATGGGCGAGCCGACCAGTGTGTTCGGAAACTTGCGTGTGGGGCGCATACGCTATTTAGGTGTGATGCTGTATGACGCCGATCGCATTGAACGGGGCAGCCGTGCCGGCAGAAAAAGATTTGTATCAAGCGCATTTGGATATGTTTTTCTCGATCCGCATGGCCCCACAGAATGCAAAGCCGCTGCGTGCAGAGAAAGTCGCTGCAAGCTGTGGTGGAGGCGGCAAAAATATCGCCGGTTTATAAATGGCGATTGATTGGAAATTGGCGCTGCCAGCACCATCCTGAATACCGCACGCTGCCGATGGTGTGAATATTGCCGCACGCTATCACTGATTCAAGCTGCCGAAAGCAGGGCAAATCGCCATGAACGGCAAATTGCCGGATCGGCTGGTTTCGCTGCGCCCGCCTGTTTTTTATTAGGCGTTTTTATTAACAGCTGGGTGATAGAAGCGCCGGTGGTCTGCGCATTGGAGCGTATTTTGGCGATGCGCTTGGCGGCGTGCGGTGAATGTGGACCCAGTGTGGAAGACCATGCGGCGTTGCAGCAAGTGGGTTTGAGCGCCGCCTAAACAGAAGATATATGCCGCTATTTGGCGTTACTAATTCTGAAGACGGTTTGGCGATTCCGGCGCGGGGCATCATAGCGATCCACCTGTAACGATGCGTTTGGTGAGCGTGGCGGCTGCGGCGGTTTCTTTTCGGCAATGGTTGTCACGGCGATAGCGCGGCAGGTTATTTGGTCAGCGCAAAACCACCGGCTTTGTGGTGCAAGAGTAGCTATCTGCTTACGTCACGAGGAGGCGGCACCATGAGTGTATTAAAGCTGATCAAATTGTGTTGTTGGATTATCCTGCACGGGGCGAATTGTGGCAACACGGTGAAGAAGTGTTGCTAGCCGGTGGCAATTCCGGTTTGCCTACCTGGCGGCAAAAGCCTTGACGCAATTTGTGCGTGAAATTTATTCTGAAACGCAGGACGCGTTGGATGCGACTACCGGTGGTTGTCTTTGTTCGATCGCGGGCGCCTTGCAGGTCTTTGTTGTTTGAACACATACGCGGTGAATCAGCGCGATCGCGGACGGGGCGATGGTGGACCTGCTGGAATGATACCTGCTAAGAATGGTTTTGAATTGGCAACACGCGAACTGCCCGATTATTGCCCTTGGTGTTGGAATATCTCAGCCATCGCCCAATCGAACCAAGAAGCCGGATTGGTTACAAAACTTGCAGCGCATCATTTGCGTTACTGGCGGCGCGTGCAGGCCAGAGCGCGAGGTCCGTATGCCTTGTTGCTAACACTGTTAGTGGAGATGGCCGAAGGTCGTGTAGATCTTTCAGCTTTGCGGCAGCAGTGCAGCAAGAAGTGCGCGACGACACGCCGGAAGTGATGGATCGTCTCAGCCGGGAAGAAGAAGTGGTGCGCTTGGTGTTGGCACGCCCGCGTGCGACAACAGCGAATGCCACAGACGCATCGTGCTGACGAAATAAAACCTCTCCGATTCACCTACTTGCGCAGCCGTTTTGACAAATAGAACGCATGGAACCAATTTGCTTTTCAGATTTATCCCTATATCACTATGGCCGTTTTTATCGGCGGTTAGATTTGCCTTTATGACAAAGCCATGTACACCTGGCGCACTGGCTCAGCCAGATGTTGTCAGACAAAGGTATGCGCCTGGGCAGTAATTTATTTCATATCGGTGTGTTGATGGTGTTGGGCGGGCATTTAGTGGGATTGCTTACGCCGCATGCGGTGTATAGGCATGCTGATTTCTACGCCGCATAAACAATTGTGCTTTGATGGTGGTCCGGCGGCGTGTTTGGTGCGATGTGTTTGGTTGGTCTGTGCATTTGTTATGGCGGCGTTTAACCAATCCGCATTCGTACAACAGGTTCTTTTGCCGATACGCTGGTTTGCTCTTGCTGCTTGCTCGTTGCTGCTGGGCTTATCCAGTATTTTTATTTCTGCGCAACATTTGGATGGCAGTGAAATGTTGTTGATGGCGGAATGGGCGCAACACGTTGTCACATTGCGCTGGGTTTAACATAATTCTCATTTTTAGGTGTGCATTGGATTTACAAAGCACACGTTGATCGATATAATATTCTTTTTAGTCGCGCCCTTCCCGCGTTTGGTGCATATTGTGAAGAATGACTGTCGGCTATTTGTGGCGGCCTTATCAAGTGGCCGTCGTCGTCAGAGGCGCCTATTGTTAATCAACCGCCGCTGCGTGTGGGATGAACACTTTATGTCCTCATCATCGCAGCGCATTACGACGCTGT
>JADJPU010000003.1 GCA_016713115.1 Cellvibrionales bacterium
GGGAGATGCAAGAAATGTCTGCACCTTGCCCGTACTCACAACAGCCGCAACGGTATTTAGCATGCGCTGCCATTCAGTCAGCGCATTTCCACCGTCTAACGAACTTCAAATACCGCTTTTGCGTACGGCCTAGCTACAGTGTTGCGAGTCCAGCCATTGCTTACAGCTCCGCCGCCAGTTTGTCGAGCATGTTGGCGTGCCGATTGGCACCGATAGAAGCTTCAACACACGCTCAGCGCCGGTCAGCACCAAAGCAGCCACTTGCTTGTGCAGCTCTTCACGCGCACGGTTTTTCTCGCGGATCGATTTCCCGCTTGTGCAGCCTGCTTCATGCGTTCGGGTGCCTTCTTCACGCGCCTGCTCTTTCAGTTTCTTCCAATCATCTGCGTACCGCGCTTGTTGGTTTGCTCAATAATGGTCATGGCATCATCTTTTACTTGGCGCAATTTATTTGCAGCTTCCTGCTTCGCCAACTCCAGATCACGACCTGCTTTGTCAGCGTTTTCTAAACCGTCAGCAATACGCTTTCCCGCTCAGCTTCACGCCAATAATGGCAGGCCACACAAATTTCGCGCAGAAAGCCACGAACAGCAGGAAGAAGATCATCTGACCTATCATGGTAGCGTTGATATTCACGCCAACACTTCCTCGGATAGTGGATAGCTTCGGATCACAACTTTCGAGCTGACATCAAAGCCAGCTCAACGCAAATCAGACAATGCCTTTGGTTCCCAGTGCAGGAAACACTCATGAACAGGATGTACATAGCGATACCGACGCCGATCATTGGCACCGCATCCACAGACCTGCGATCAAGAACATTTTGCCTTGCAGCATTGGCGCAATTTCAGGCTGACGCGCAGAACCTTCCAGCAATTTGCCACCCAAAATTGCGAAGCCAATTGCTGTACCCTTAGCGCCAAAACCAATCAACAGCGCAGCGGCAATAAGAGCCATACCCATGGTGTATCTCCTCAGCTTTGTTGCGGTAAAAACCGACTTGTTGGTTAAAAATTACTGGTTAAACCATCTATATTCTCATCAAGGATGCTGTTCATCCGGCACTTCATGCGCCATTGCCATGTAGACAACCGTCAACACCATGAACACGAACGCCTGCAGCGGGGTGATGACAACATGAAAAACAGCCCATGCCCCACTGCAATACGCCGGCAACAGACTAAAAACAATCCTCGCACTAAACAAAGTGAAGATTAAGATAAAAATCATTTCGCCAGCATACATATTTCCAAACAGTCGCGGGTTGCGGAAATTGGCTTTGAAATCAAAGACACTGTTTCAGCGCGAAATTAATCAAAACAAGCAGCGGCGCAAACAATAAGCCAACACCGTGAAACGACGGGTTTCAGCGATGGAAGGTTAACTCTTTGATAAAGCCAATCAGACCTTTTTCTGAATGCCAAAAAATCATCAAAGAAAAAGATCGAGAAACTCATACCCACTGTGATATTAGGATCCGTGCTTCGGTACAACCTTTAAAGAAAAAGGGATCATTGCCTGCAGCCAACGCCGCCGCCTTTGGCAACATATCAATCGGCAACAAATCCATAGTTCAACAAGAAAATCCACATGAACACCGTGAGTGCCAACGGCGCAATAACGGGGTTGTGGAAATGGAAAGTGTTTCCATTGCTGTCGATAAACTCAACAACCAATTCAACAAAAGTTTGCTAACCGCGCGGCACACCGCGCTGCACATTGCGCGCGTCACCGCAAAAAACGACAAGCAAAAATAAGACCCAGAGCCAGCGACCAACCGAGTGAATCAAGGTGAAACGCCCAAAAACCCATCTCTTTGGCTTTTTGGCTAGTGTGTGCAAGACCCCATGTGCCGTCAGGGAAGCGACTAAAGTTATTGCAGGTTTTGCAGGTGGCGCTGAATGTAGCCAATCATTGGTCACGCCGCCTTCGGCCGCTTGTCCTGTTGCTACTCCCTGCTTGTTCAGACATAAAACACCATCTGCACCGTTAACCATCATCCGAGCCATCGCGCGCTCAACACCATCCCTAACAACCACGAGGCAAAATAGCCAAAACCGGTTGTTGGCAACGAATTTGTTCAACATAAACAAGCCGGAAAACATCGCTACTACCAAACAAACTTGCCCATCTCGCCGCGCGGAAGCGTGAGGCCACTACCTGCCGCATCTGACGCGCACCGGTAAAGGGAAAGCCGTAAAACACCGAAATACAACCTCGGCAACACTTATCGTTCCACCCCAAAACAGCGCAGCAGCCCGCGGGTTGAAACCAGCCACAACAACGCGGCCATCACCGCCAATACCACTGTTTGAACCAGAGCAATCCGATAAACGGGCGGCTTGAAATACCGCGCTGCGCTTTATTCACCACACACCTCCATGAAACACGCCTCGCTGCGGCACCGTTACCAGCGACCGCGAAAGCGGCGCGCAGTATATAGGGCAAGCTCGCAACTGAGCAAGATAGAACCGCGTCAAAACGCATCCTTTTTGTGCAAGAAAAATACAAGCACCCTATTTTGATGCGGCACCGTATGGGACTCACCTGGCAGCGGCAAAGCTGCTCGAAAAATAGGCAATCGCTATACTGCGCGCCCCCAGTGACGCACGCAGCCACCTCATGGATTTTCCCTGAACGCTTTGATGTGATTGTTATCGGCGGCGGCCACGCCGGCACCGAAAAGGCCTGTTTGGCGGCAGCGCTTGGGGCTGCCGCACCTGCTGGTAACACACAATGTCGAAACGCTGGGGCAGATGTTCTTGCAACCCTGCCATCGGCGGCATCGGCAAAAGCCATCTGCGAAAGAAGTGGATGCACTCGGCGGTGCCGTATGGCACGCGCCACGGACTGGGCTGGCATTCAATTTCGTGAATACTCAACTCGCGCAAAGGATCGGCTGTACGCGCCACGCGCGCGCAAGCGGATCGCGTGCTGCGCCAAAGCGGGCTACCCGCTCGATACTGCGTTTTCCGGCCCACTCCCCAGATTTTTCAGCAGGCTTGTCGCGAAGGATTTGATCAGTCGAAGCGGCGATGGTCGTCAAAGGCGGTCACGCAGATTGGCATCCGCTTTGCCCCCAGTGGTGCTGGATCACCCGGCACTTTCCCATGGCAAAATCCATATTGGTTTGGATAACCATGCCGGAGGTTCCGCAGGCGACCTCCATCACCCGCGCGCGCCGCGACGCTGCGCGAACCGCCGCTGCGGGTTGATCGCCTGAAACCGGGTGACGCCGCCGCGCATCGACGCACGCCTGCCGATTTCAGCGCCATGCAGGCACAGCCCGGCGATACGCCGCTGCTGCTGGTGATGTCGCTTTAAGGCGGCTCGGTGAGCGAACACCCGCAGCCTGTGAATGGTTACATCATCACCATTACCAACGAACGCACGAAATCATACGCGGCGCGTTGGATCGCTCTGCCCATGTACACCTGGCGGTGATTTTCATGCTCAGCCTGCGCTACTGCCCGTCAATTGAAGACGGCATCCACCGCTTTGCCGACAAAACCTGTCGCACCAGGTGTTTGATTTTGGTTTTAGCTGGCTGACCACGCACGGAGTTGAATTCCCAACGGCATTTCCACCGCCGTTGCTTGATGTGCAACTGGCGCTGGTGCGCTCGATACGCGGCATGGAAAACGCCCACATCGGCCCGCCGCCCTGGCTACGCCATCGGAATACGACTTTTTGATCCGCGCGATTTGCAAATAACACCTTGGGAAACCAAGCCCATCCAAGGCCTGTTTTTGCCGGTCAGATCAACGGCACCACCGGCTCGAAGAGGCGGCCGCGCGGGCTTGCTGGCTGGCATCAACGCTGGTCTGAAAGCACAGGGCAAAGCGGGCTGGTATCCGCGCCGCGACGAGCCTTACATCGGCGTGATGATCGACGACTTGATCACCCTCGGCACGCGAGCCCTACCGCATGTTCACCAGCCGCGCCGAATACCGCCTGCTGCTGCGTGAAGAGCAACGCCGACCTGCGCCTCACCGCCAAGGGCGTGAGCTGGGCTGGTGGACGATGCGCGCTGGGCTCGCTTCTGCACCAAGCAGGACGGCATTGTTAGCGAGAGCGAACGCTTACGCACCACCTATATCCACCCCAACACAGCCGCCGCTGACAGCTTGGCTGACCGCCTCAGCAGCCCGCTTTTGCGCGAGGCCAGCCTGATGGATTTGCTGAAACGCCCGGAATTTGGCTATGCCGACATCGCGGCGCGTTTAAAGGCGCGGCCGTGCAGGTACGAGCAAGTGGCCGAGCAGGTGGAAATCAGCGCCAAATACGCGGGCTACATCGACCGCCAGCAGGAGGACATTGAGCGTCTACAGCGCTCCGAGGCCGTCGCCATTCCTGCAGGTTTTGACTACAGCGCCGTCAAGGCCCGTGTCGCACGAAGTCACGCACAAACTCACGCAAGCGCAGCCCGCCACCATCGGGCAGGCCTCGCGCGTGCCCGGCGTTACCCCCGCCGCCATTTCGCTGCTGCTCATCAATCCGAAGAAAAAATCCACCCCCTGCTGCCCCGCGTGACGATGCAAGCCTTGCTGGATAAGGGGCTGGCGACGCTGGAGATCAACGCCAGCGCCGAGCAGCGCGCGCAATGGCTGGCCTATGTGCAACTGCTCGCCAAGTGGAATCAGGCCTACAACCCGACCGCCGGGCGCGAGCCGCGCGAGATGGTGAGTCGTCACTTACTGGACAGCCTCGCTGTCGCTTCAACACATCCACAGCACGCGGCTGCTGGATGTCGGTGCCGGTGCCGGTATTCCCCTCATCCCGCTGGCCATTTTGGGCCAGAGCGCCAGCTCACGGCCTTGACAGCAACGGCAAAAGACGCGTTTTGTGGATCAGGCGCGCATCGAGCTGGGCTTGCAGAATTTCAGCGTGGTGCAGTCGCGGGTGGAGGAGTACCAGAGCGAGCTGCCGTTTGATGGCATCCTATCCCGCGCTTACGCCTCGCTCGCCGATTTTGTACGGTCCAGCCAGCACTGCTGGCGGCAGGTGGCAGCTTCTGGGCGATGAAGGCGCAGCTTGATTCTGCTGGAGTTGAGCGCCCTGCCAAAACCCTTTAAGGTGAGCGTCTGCCTGCGCTTGTAGGTGCCGAATTGCGACGGGAAAGACACCTGATCCGCTGCGAACTCTCTGACGGAATAGCCACAACGTGAGCAAATCATTGCCATTGCCAATCAGAAAGGCGGGGTCGGCAAGACCACCACTTCTGTGAACCTCGCCGCGTCACTGGCCGCCACCAAACGCCGCGTGCTGCTGGTGGATCTCGACCCGCAGGGCAATGCCACCATGGGCTTGGGCATCGACAAACACGAGCTGGAACACAGCGCCTACGATGTGCTGACCGACGACAGTTTTGACATACAACGGGCGATACAAAAAAGCGAAACCTCCGGCTGCGATTTACTGCCTTCCAACAGCGATTTAACCGCCGCCAAAGTGGAAATGCTCAGCTTGATGATGAAAGAGCAGCGCCTGAAACATCAGCTCAAAAAAGTGCGCAGCAATTACGATTATATTTTGATCGACTGCCCACCCGCGCTGAATATTTTGACCGTGAATGAGCTCGCTACCGCCGACAGCGTGCTGATTACCATGCAGTGCGAGTACTACGCACTGGAAGGTTTGTCGGAGTTGTTGTCGTCAATCGAACAAATTAAATCCGTCGTCAATCCGCAACTGGAAGTGGAAGGTATTTTGCGCACCATGTATGACCCGCGCATCAGTTTGACGACCGAAGTTTCCAACCAACTCGCTGAACATTTTGGCGACAAACTGTATCGCAGCGTGATCCCGCGCAATATCAAATTGGCGGAAGCACCGAGCTACGGTTTGCCCGTGCTGCACTACGATCGTCAATCCAAAGGCGCATTGGCGTACTTGGCATTAACGGGCGAAATTTTGCGTCGCCACGGCGCAACCACCAATGTTCCCGAAGTTGCCAACGCCAGCTGAACCACTAAACAAACACGAAGATCACCATGAACGCAAAAAAGAAAAAATTAGGCAAAGGATTGGATGCACTGCTGGGCAGTGCGCTGAAAAAAACACAACCTGAAGAACACACCTCCACAGAAGCCATCGCCGCCGCCATTGCCGCTGCGCCGACGATTGCCATGGCCGACAAAACACCGAAAGACGGTCAATTGGTAAAACTGCCGGTGGAATGGTTACAGCGCGGCAAATACCAACCGCGCCGCGACATCGATCAGAAGCGCTGCAAGAACTCGCCAACTCCATCAAAGCGCAGGGTGTGATGCAACCGATTGTGGTGCGCCCTGTCTCCAACGCCGAAAAGCCTGCCGCGCGTTATGAAATTATTGCGGGCGAACGCCGCTGGCGCGCCACGCAACTCGCCGGACTGGACACCATTCCTGCTGTGGTGCGCGAAGTGGGCGACGATGCCGCTATCGCCATGGCACTGATTGAAAATATTCAGCGCGAAAACTTAAACCCCATCGAAGAAGCAGTCGCACTGCAACGCTTGAAAGATCAATTTGAGTTGACGCATCAAGAAGTGGCGGATGCGGTGGGCAAATCGCGCGTCACCGTCACCAATTTATTGCGTTTGATGTCACTCACCGATGAAGTGCGCCGCATGTTAGAGCGCGGCGATTTGGAAATGGGTCACGCGCGCGCCCTGCTCGGCCTCGCGGAAAATGCGCAGCGCGATGCGGCAAAAAGCGTGGCGGATAAAGGTTTGTCTGTGCGCCAAACCGAAGCCTTGGTGCGCAACATCCAGCATCAACCTGAAGCCAATAAAGCGAGCAAAAACGTCGAGCCCGAACTCAACCCGGATATTCGCCGCTTACAAACCGATTTATCGGAAAAAATCGGCGTGCCGGTGCAAGTGCTGCACAGCAACAAAGGCAGCGGCAAACTGGTGTTGCGCTACAACAGTTTGGATGAGTTGGACGGCATACTCGCGCACATACGCTAATGCCCATGAATGCAACTCACCCACTGTGGTTTTTTGTCGGGTTAGTGCTGAGCAATGTTTTTATGACATTTGCTTGGTATGCACACCTAAAAAATATGAGTGACAAACCGTGGTTGATCGCCGCCTTAGCCAGTTGGCTCATCGCGCTATTTGAATATTTATTGCAAGTGCCAGCCAATCGCGTGGGCTACCAACATTTTTCTGTGAGCCAACTTAAAATTTATCAAGAGGCCATCGCACTCACCGTATTCGTTCCTTTCGCGCTGTTTTACATGAAAGAAAAAATGAGCTGGCACTATGCTGCAGCGGCACTGTGCGTCATGGCAGCCGTTTTTTTTATTACACGCGCACCCAGTCGTTAGCATTACCCACACATCACCCCTACAATAGCCGCCTTTCCGCCCGTAGCTCAGCTGGATAGAGCGCTGCCCTCCGGAGGCAGAGGTCTGGGGTTCGAATCCCTTCGGGCGGGCCATCTTCGATGTCCCTTCCTCGCGATTTCCAGCCACATAGCTGCGCTGTTGCGGCGTTTCACTCGCGCAAAGCATGCTTTGCTAGCGCTCGTTTCACCCCTTCGGGCGGGCCATTAACTTTTGGTGTATTTTTTAATCGTCGCCAGTTGTTTACCCAACGCTTTATCCACCAAGCGCGGCAATACAGCATTGATGCGCGCGAACAACGATTCGGGCCAACCTACAACATATTGGTACGGCGCACCTTTGATAAAAACAGACACCGCTTGCTGGGCAACAGCGTCTGGAGCATCCATAACATTGCCCAATTCTTGATTCAGCGCCACCACATGTTCAGGGTTGAGCGTCGTATTCGTGGCGCGCGGTGCAAAATACAAAACACGCGTATCCGTCTGTGCCAACTCACGCCGCAACGCTTCACTAAAACCGCGCAAACCAAATTTACTTGCACAATAAGCCGTATACCCAGGGTAACCAATATTGCCGAAGGTAGACCCAATATTAAAAATACGCGCGCACTTTTCTTTTCTCAGCGCCGGCAACAACGCACGCACCAATAAAATGGGCACGACTAAATTCAGGTGCAGTTGTGATTGCAACAGCGCTTCTGTTTGATCTTCCAACCACGCGAAGTGATTAACTCCCGCATTGTTGACCAAGCCGTACAAACCGCCAGGCAGCGCCAAACAAACTTCCACCACGCGCCGTCTATCATCCGGCACCAACAAATCCGCCACCAGCACTTGCGCAGAACCGCCATGCTCTGCGATACGCGCCTGCACTTTTTCCAGCATTGACGCATCGCACCCAACCAGCAAAACATGCGCACCCTGTCGCGCCATCTCTTCAGCAACAGCACTGCCAATACCGCCGCTAGCACCGGTAACTAAAATTTTTTTTTTCCTTGCAAGGCTTTCACAAAACACTCTCTTTATTTAATGACGCGAAACATGTCGGCGTACAATCGAAAAATAATTTTTGCCACATGAATAATGTCATCTTGATCTCTCTTGTCATCAATTTTATTCACGACACTTTCGAAAAAATCAATATGCTCAATATCCAATGAACCGTGAGAATACAAATAGCTAAATGCTTTTTTTGGTAGTTGCAATGCCAATCGAATTTTATCTGCCGCCTGAGTGGCCACATTCACGCTGGTTCCTTCCAGCACAAAAACCATCCCCAAAAAACCGACAGGATTGCGCCGCGACACAAAATCCCAAATAAAACTTATCATCAACTCTACGGGCAGCGATGGCACGGCATGGCGCACAATTTCAGCATCACTGCCGCATTGTGCAATGTCGCTCAATATCCATTCCTGATGCCCCACTTCTTCTTCGATGTAATGTGCCATTTTTTCGCGCAACCACTCCTTGTTCTCCGGCAGCCTAGCGCCCACCGCCATCAACAAGGGCAGCGTGTGCTTCACATGGTGATACGCCTGTCCAAGAAACGCGACATATTCATCACGCGTAATTTCACCCTGCAGTGCCGCAGTAATGAGCGGCGAACTGAGCAAATACTCTCTTTCCTGCACCGTTTCCTGCTGCAAACGCAGATAAAAATTAGCGGCGTTCATATGCCATATCCTCCGTGGATGCATAAAAACTGTCGATGTCTGATTTGAAATGCAGCGCAATGTCATCGCGCTTATTGCGCCCATTAGCGGTTGCCAAACCATTGCTTGCGGTAAAGGCTTCCGCCGCACGCAGCCAGTGTCGCACCTGCGCATAATCTGGCAATGCGGCATTTGCGGCGTTCACCGCTTGCTGTAACGCAGTATCCGCCAAACTGGGCGCAAACAGCACGGCCACCAAGAACGGTTTTGCCTCGCCAAAAACAGCAGCCTGTAAAACACCTGCCTGTCCCAGTAATTCACTTTCCACCCATTCAGGGCTGATATTTCTGCCAAAACTGCTGACGATCAGGTTTTTGCGACGACCGATAATCGCAACAAAACCTTCATCGTCGATACGGGCGAGATCCCCCGTCGGCAACCACGAATCGTGCGGCTTATCTTCTTGATCGAGATAGCCTAAAAAATGACTGCCCGCCACTTCGAGCTCACTCGCGGCATTGAGTCGCACTGCCACATGCGGCAAAGGCTTGCCCACGGTTCCCACTTTGTCCGCGCCGCTATGGTTAACGCACACCACGGAACCGCACTCCGACAAACCGTAGCCTTCGTACACGGGCAGCCCTTGTTGACGCGCCGCGCGCAGTAATTCGGGCGCAACGCGCGCACCACCCACCGCCACCAACTTCAATGCACTCACATCAAACGCACTTAAAATTGGCAACACGGCTTTGAGCATCTGCGGCAGGAGAATAACGCTCTCCGCCCGCTGCTCCATCACACAGCGCAAAAATACGGACGCATCCCATGTGCTTGATCCACCCCAACCCACGGCTGCCAGCGGCGGTGTGACACAAGTGACGCCCGCCAATACAGCGGCATACACACCAGCCACATTCTCCAGCAGCACGGGTAGCGGCAGCGCGCACAAATGCCGTTTTACGCCTGCGGCTGACAGTAATTCGGCAATCGACGTTGCCACCGCCTCCTGAGCAGCCTGCGACAGACACACACCTTTGGGATGGCCTGTTGATCCAGAAGTAAAAGTAATTTTTGCCGTGGTCGGCGGCAGACGCACAGCAGGCGCGCGGCGCTCAAGTCGACACAAACCCTCTGCCGACTCGGTGGCACGAACGGTAAACCCACATTGCTGCCACAGCGGTGCATTGGGCTGATCTGTCAGCAGTGTGCCAACCCCCGCACTCTCAAGCGCCCACTGCATTTGTGACGCAGTAAAAAAATGTGGCAGCGGCACACAAACGCGCCCACTTTCTTGACAGGAAAAATCCGCGCTCAACCACGCCGCGCTATTTTCAGCGCACAAAGCCACAGCGCCGCTGCCTTCCTGCAAGGCATTTACCAGTGAAGCCTGCGCGCCTCGCTGCTCAAGCCACTGCCGGTAAATTGTCATACACACCCGCCAATGCCTGTACGCAAGCAGCAGCCAATGTTGGTCGGCACAACAGTGCCGCGTGCGCGGCAGGCAGAGAAATAGCAATCACAACCGTCTCTTGCGTGTAATAGCTGCCCCACGCAAAACGCGCCGCACCCAAACGCTCTGGTGTTGCGCGCGCAATAACCTGAAAAGGAATTCCCACCCGCCGCAAAGCGTTGCGCACGGCCGGCGTGGTGTTGCACACACTCCACGCATAACCGTGTCGATAAATCAGCTCCGTCAGCAGCGGAAACAGTGTTCGCGTTACGCCAGGGATCTGTCCGGCAAGATTGCCGATTTCCAACACCGTTGCGCGCGCCACCGGCACGCCGACATGCTGCGCAATTTCTGTTTCAATCGCGCGATCCAAATATTGTTCGATAAACAATTTCTCATCGCCTGCTGGGCGCAACCCCGCCACACCGACAAGCTCAGTGTGATGATACAAACCTAATAGCCACGGCATAAATGTTTTCACACACGCACCGTAACGTTGCAAAAACTCGCTGGCGACAAAACGCTCCATCGCCAGCCGTTCAGCGCCATCCTCACCAGCCATCACCACCGAGGGGATGTCGCCAGCGGCCAATACATCACTTCCCAAACGCAGCGCACTTTCCACAGGATCACCTGCAACATCAACCACCACAACAGATTCAGTATCTGCTTTGCAGCGTGAAGAAAATGTGAACTTTGCGTCTAAGTACAAGCTTGATGCTTTTCACAGTTTTCGGCTCAGACCGCTGCTATGCTGACCTTGAGCCAATAGCGAGGGCTACCACCATGAAACACAAAAATCTCTTGTCGATCTTGGCACTGTTCCTTGCGTTTGGCGCCACCAATATTGCCAAGGCACAAACCATCAACTACCGCGAAGAAATGCGCCAATTTGTGATTGGCATTTCTGATTACGCGCGCGCTGCGCATCCCAACTTCATTGTGATTCCACAAAATGGCATGCCACTCATTACTAGCGACGGCGAACCCAGCAGCCCAGTCGCCACCAACTACGCCAACGCGATTGACGGCACGGGCATTGAATCGCTGTTTTACGGCTACCCCAAAGGCACGCGCAAAACACCAATCGCCGTGCAACAACCCATGCTGGCATTGGCTGATGTGTTCAAAGCCAACGGCAAAACTGTGATGGTGACAGATTATTGCAACGGCAAGAAAGCACTGGACGCCTCTTACACAAACAACAATGCGCACGGCTATATTTCTATCGCCACCAAAGTCAGCTTGACACGCATTCCGAAATACCCAGCGCAGCCTTACAACGTCAATAACAATGACATCACAGCCATGAGCGATGCGAAAAACTTTCTCTATCTCATCGATCCAGCCAAATTCAAAACCAAAACAGATTTTTTAGCCGCCATCAACGCAACTGACTACGATATGCTGGTAATCGATTTGTTTTTTATTAATGACGGCACCGCGCTCACTGCAGACGATTTGGCGCAATTAAAAATCAAACATAATGGTGGACGGCGTTTGGTGATTAGCTACATGAGTATTGGCGAAGCAGAGTCTTATCGCTATTACTGGAACAAAGATTGGCTTAAAAAGGACACTCGCCCTGTATGGTTAAAAACGCTCAATAAACGCTGGGCAGGAAACTATGCAGTGGAATACTGGAACCCAGAATGGCAGGCCATTATCTACGGCAGCGAAAACGCCTATCTCGACAAAGTATTGCAAGCCGGTTTTGACGGCGTGTATTTAGATATCATTGATGGATACGAGTATTTTGAAGCGCAGCAGACTCCGTAACCTCCTCAATGTGATCTGCTAATAGTGCTTGTCCATACGGATTGAGGTGCGCATCCAACCACAAATCTGTGCTGGGAAGATAGCGGCTTTTAAACAGAGAATGCGCCACCCCTCGTTCGTCCAATTCTTCTGCCAGCGCGCGTATAGCAACAAGATTTTCTCCTTGCGTGTCTTGCGTTTGCAAAATCACCGCATGAAAAAACATGCCGCGTTTTTCACAATACTGGCGAATTTCAGACAACAGTTGTGCTGCCAACAATACCTTGTCATGCATTACCGGCGTCAATGCCGGCAGCACTTCCGGCTTACCGCGCCTCTGAATAAAAGCGATCACCCCTGGCATGTGGTGCGCAATAAAACTCAACACCTGTACGCGACTGGACCAATCATTGGGCTCTGGGATTTCTGTGACAGGAATGCTCTGCTCCACCTCCCTGTAAGGAACGGGAACATTGGTTAAACGCAATTCATCGCCTGAGGCCACAAAGGCCGGTTTGGGATAGGCATATCTTTCGGTTGCTGCGTTGTCATCAAAATCGTTGAAATAAAATTCAAGAATGACGCCTTGATACTGATATGTTGGATGCTGCTCCAAAAACTGCTGCAAACTGAGCCATTCTTGGTCGGTACCGTAACCCGCTATACCCAAACTGTAGAGATTTTTATCCGTGTTTTTTCGTGAAAATACTGCGGCTGCCGTTTCATTGTCTTCCACACCCCAGCCCCAAGCGTAGGAATCACCGAGCAGCAGGTAATTTTTCTTGCCCTCCACATACGCTGGATACATATCGCGATAACCCGCTGCGTCGTGGCTAACCGTAACGTGAAAATCTTTACTGTAATACGGCGTGGACAAATTTTTCACTCCACGCCAGCCCAGCAACTTATCGTACTCAAACAAATGGCTGTAAAAAGCTGGGCGAATGCCACCGCCGTAATCAGGGTGTGGAGAAAAAATTCTCACCAACACCTCCGCAAGCAACAATGCCATAACCAAACCAATGATGACAGCAGCAATATTGCTAAGAACTTTCAGAATCCAAGAAAAAAATACGCGCATTTAGCAGCAGCCATAAGTAAAAACATTAGTTACCAGAAAACATACTCTCAATTCTTTTATCTGGTACTAGCCACAGCAATGCCACAGCCACATAAAAACCAATTGAAATCCACGGATTGATAAACGCCGTAGGAATAGCAGACATATATAACACCACCGACAATTTACCTTTGCCATCGCGACCAATGGCTTCTGCCAACGGAGAATGTTCCCCTTCATGTTTGATAATGGTGTATTGCAATATGAAGTACGCCAGCGCAGCCATCAGCAAAATAAAGCCGTACATCACCACCGGCAATGTGGCAATCATATTTTCACCGATCCATGCCGTTGAAAACGGGAACAGCGACAACCAAAACAGCAAATGCAAATTTGCCCACAGGATGCTGCCGCTCACGCGCTGTACAGAATGCAACAAGTGGTGATGGTTATTCCAATAAATACCAACGTATACAAAACTCAACACATAGCTGGCAAAGACCGGTATCACCGACTGCAACACACTCCAATCAACACCGTGCGGGACTTTTAATTCCAACACCATAATAGTAATGATGATGGCCAACACGCCGTCGCTGAATGCCTCTAAGCGATTCTTTCCCATAAATTATTCCAATATTCAGCGATGGATTTGGCCAAAATGACCGCTGTTAAAATCATCTATCGCCTGCGCAATTTCTTCGCGTGTGTTCATCACAAAGGGCCCATAGCCCACCACGGGCTCTTGAATCGGCGCGCCGCTCAACCACAACAACTGAGCGTCAGTTTCTGCGGTGATTTTCACACCATTGCCAACCGTATCCAACACCGCCAACTGTGCATCACCGCGCAGGGTTTTGCCATCAACATTCACCTCGCCTTGCAAAATCACTAATAGCGTATGCCAACCCTGTTGCGCAGGCAGCGTCACCACGGCGCCTGCCTGTACATTCACATCCCACACTTGCATAGGCGAAAACGTGTGTGCCGGTCCTTGCAAACTTTCATACGCGCCGGCAATTACACGCACTGTTCCCGCACTATTTGACAAGTTGGCAACAGGAATATTTTCTTTGGTGATGGCTTGATAACACGGCGGCTTCATTTTGTCTGCCGCCGGCAAGTTCACCCACAACTGCACCATATTGAACATACCACCGCTGCGCGCAAATGCTTCGCTGTGATACTCCTCGTGCAAAATACCGCCCGCCGCTGTCATCCACTGCACGTCACCCGCACCAATTACGCCGCCCTCGCCCGTGGAGTCGCGGTGCGCCACTTCACCCTGATAAACAATCGTTACCGTTTCAAAACCGCGATGCGGATGCTGCCCTACGCCACGTCGCGCCGTGGTGGGTGAAAACTCCATAGGTCCCGCGCGATCCAACAACAAAAACGGACTAATTTCCGCGCCAAATGTGTTGTAAGAAAATAAGGAGCGCACAGGAAAGCCATCACCCACCCAGTGTTGCGCGGGTGCATCGTGAACAGCTAACACTCGTTTTAGTGCAGACACCGCAGCTTCTGTTGATTGCATACACACCTCCTGATTTCTTAGGGCGCGCCTGCTTGAAACACGCACAGCCATCACGCGATACTCTAGCGCGTTACCTCACCCGATGCACAACCATGCTCAATACCCTGCAATCCTATTTTTTCCACACCCGCCGCCTGTTGCTTTCACACCTATTTGAAATGGTGTTGTCGCTGGCTGCGTATTGGTTGAATCGCCAATCTCCACAAAAAAAATCACGCACAACAACACCTTTGGAGCATCCGCAACGCCCAGAAGATTTTGCGCCCTTGGCACAAAGCAACTTCACCAATCCCTTTCCCTACTACCAGATGTTGCGCGATCAGTTTCCTGTGTATCGCTTACCGAATACGCGTTTTTGGTTGGTGTCGCGCTACGAAGATATTATGAATTTGGCGCGCGACACCGAAGCCTGTTCCTCACGCATCACGGAAATTTTGGTCAGCGGCAAACCCAAATCTATCGACAAAAACACACCTTCGCTCGCCGAGTGTTTAGGCGCGTGGGGCGTGGTGCCGGTGGATGTGCTCGCCGTGCAAGACCCACCGACACACAGCGCCGAGCGCAAAATTGCGCACAGCGGTTTCAACGCGCATTTTGTCAAAGCACTGGAACCGGAAGTGCAAAAATTATGTGATGAAATGTTGGATGAACTGCTGCCGCAAGGCGAATGTGAATTTGTGCAGCAATTTGCGTGGCGCTTGCCGATGCGCCTCATCATCCGCTTACTCGGTTTACCAGAAAGCGATTACGAACAAATCAAAGCTTGGTGTTGCGACAATATCCGCCAACTCAGCGGCGTAATTACGCGCACAGAATCGCTGAAAACCGGCTGCTCCAGCGCGCAGTTTGTGCGCTATTTGTGGCACCACTATCTGCGCATGAAAAAAAATCCGCCCGACAACTTCACTGGTATTTTGATACGCGAAGCCAATGACCCCAACAGCGTAATGACCGATCAGCGCGCCATTTCCACGCTGTTTCAACTGCTGATTGCAGGTTCTGATTCCTCTGCCAGCTCCATGGGCAATGCGCTGCGCATGTTGGCACTGCGTCCAGACATCGAACAACAACTGCGGCAGCAGCCTGAAAAAATCAACGATTTCATCGAAGAAGTATTTCGTTTGGAATCAGCTTTTCAAGGGCATTTTCGCCTCACCAAAAAATCCGTCACGCTGCACGGCGTCACCATTCCTGAAAACCAGCGCGTGTTTTTAATGTGGGCATCCGGCAATCGCGACGAACGCTTTTGGGAGCGGCCAGACGAATTAGACCTCAACCGCACCAACGGAAAAAAACACCTCACTTTTGGTCACGGCGTGCATGCCTGCATCGGGCGCGAATTGGCGCGCATGGAAATTCGTATTGTGATCAGCACACTGTTGTCGCGCACAAAATTCTTTACTATTTGTGGCGATACCCCGTTTGAAGCCAGCATGTTTGCGCGCACTCTGCTCGCACTGCCCTTGCGTTTTGAACTCTCTCACTAAAGAAATACAGCCATGAATTTTGATAACGATTCCAACACAGCCACGCAACACGATCAGCACGGGCTGTGGCCGCAAGCCAGCTCGGTGGACGACTTTCGCCACAACATCGCAGCGGTACAGGCGCGCATTACTGCCGCCTGCCAGCGCGCAGGGCGCGACCCCTCCAGCGTGCGCCTGCTGCCGGTGAGCAAGACCAAACCCGAAGCGTGTTTGCGTGCCGCCTACGCCGCCGGTTGTCGCATGTTCGGTGAAAACAAACCGCAGGAGGCGCACCACAAATGGGAAGCTATGGCAGATCTCAGCGATCTGCGCTGGTCTGTGATCGGTCATCTGCAAACCAACAAAGCCAAACTGGTGGCGCGCTGTGCCAGCGAATTTCAGGCGCTAGACAGCCTGCGCGTGGCGGCGGCCTTGGACAAACGCTTGCAAATTGAAGGGCGCAGCTTGGACGTATTCGTGCAGATCAACACCTCCGGCGAAGCCAGCAAGTACGGCCTACACCCCGATGCCGCTGCCGCTTTTCTGCGCGAATTGTCGGCCTTCTCAGCGCTGCGTGTGCGAGGCTTGATGACGCTAGCGCTGTTCTCTGCTGAAGCGGAACGGGTGCGCGCGTGTTTTGTACGGCTGCGCGAATTGCGTGACCGATTGCGACAAGACGCGCCAGATGGCGTTGATTTAAGTGAACTGTCGATGGGCATGTCAGGCGATTACGAAATCGCTATCGAGGAGGGCGCGACCGTGGTGCGTGTGGGGCAGGCTATTTTTGGCGCGCGTCAAACAACTGATGCCGACTACTGGCCGCCGGCAACATAAAGGTATTTTTGAAAGCCGACAAACACATCGCGTATGTGCTTGTTATGTGCTTTTTACCTTCGTATAAAATTTGACACGAGGCAGCCCTTTGAAATCACTATCTTGTGTCCAGATGGTTGCGTTAAATTTTTGCGCAGTTGCAAAAATAATGCTGTCGGCGAGAGGGAGTTTATGAACGACACCAAAATGTCCAGCGTCAACGGCTAGCTCGCTATCCAGCTCCACCACTCTCCCCTGTTTCATATGCGCAATGGCTGATAAAGCGTGCTCTTCGCCCGTTTGACGCATAATATTTTTGAACACTTCCGTGATGGTTATGCTGGGAACGAGCAATTTCTCTAGATTCTCAATCGCCTTGCCGAAGACCGCCGCATTTTGGTCGCCAGCAAAATAGGAAAGCCACGCTGAAGAATCAACAACATTCATACGCGGTCATTTTCTCTTTGCACGTCAGTATTTATTCCTTTTAAAAACCCTTTCATGTCTTTCATGGGCTTAAGAGGGATAAGTTCAATCCGATTTTGGTAAAGCAAAACCTGAACTTTTTGCCCTGAAAAAATCCCCATGGATTCCCGAATATCCTTGGGAATAACAACTTGAAACTTGGGAGAAACCGTAACCGCAGTCATGGCAAGCACCAGTATCGATAGAATACATGTAAAACAGTACCAATATCGATATACCTTGTCAAATCAGATCAAAACTCCGACAAAACAAAAGGAGTGTAGGGTCAAAGGGGCGACCATATCTTTGCCAGTTTTCATGCACTGGCACGCCACTGCCAAATCCAACCCTGCTGAATGTTATAGCCCTGTGACATACTCACCGAGCACCTTCAACTCGTTTGTCTGATCAGATTGCAGCACTATGTCCTTATATCCGAGCGCATTCGTTTTCGGTTTTAGAACTATTCGAGAGTGCTCCCAGCAACCAGCACTATCAATTATTTTTTCGCTATGGGACTCCTTCACCGTGTAGTGCCCGCCCATCTCCACATCCTGAATCTCACGGTGTTGAACAAGCACAACTTTACCTTCGCGAGATCCACCGAGATCAGTCTTGAACAAACACCATGATCTGTTTTATCGCGCCTATTACAGCAGAATTACCACGAAGCCCCTAGACCACTCAGGCACAAAAAAACCGCCGCAGCGGTTTTTTATTTGCCGATTACATCGGACTATTTAAATGGTACCCGAGGCCGGACTCGAACCCCCACAGCTTTCGCCACTACCACCTCAAGGTAGCGTGTCTACCAATTCCACCACCCGGGCTAAAAATTATTTTCCTTTCGATGTTTCAGGCGCAGCAGGCACATCTGCTGCCGGTGTTGTCGCTTCCGGTGCGGTCGGCGCATCGCCAGCTGGCGCTGTTTTTTCTACAGCAGGTGCCGCATCACTAGCAGGCTGTTTTGCATCTTTGTTGTGTTGCTCAATGACGGCGGCGGAAGGAATGCCTTCATCGCTCAGACCGGTGCCCGCTTTGTTTTTAGCCAACATCGCTAAACCAAAACTGGTGACGAAAAAAACTGCCACCAAAATCGCTGTGGTGTGGCTGAGGAAGTTGCCGCTGCCGGTGCTGCCAAACAGCGTTTGCGAGCCACCGCTGCCGAAAGAAGCACCGACTTCTGCGCCTTTACCCTGCTGCAGCAGGATGAGGGCGACGATGGCGATGCTCACCAAAATGTGTAGTGCAATGATCAGTGGTTCCATGCTTGTTCCGCTGCGTTAATGATGGCGCAAAACTGTTCGGGGTCTAGCGCTGCGCCGCCCACCAAACCGCCATCGACATCTGGTTGGGCAAAAAGAAGGGCGGCATTATCCGCTTTCACACTGCCCCCGTAAAGCACGCGCAACTCGCCAGCATGAGTCGGTAGCCGCTCTGCCCATTGCTGTCGAATAAAGGCATGCACAGCCTGCGCCTGCTCGGGCGTGGCGGTTTTGCCAGTGCCTATTGCCCACACCGGTTCATACGCCACCACCAATTGCTGCAGTTGCACTGGCTCCAAATGATCCAAGGTCGTGTAATTGTCGAGCCACCACCAACTTCGTTGCATCTCGCTCACGCTCGGCCAGCGTCTCTCCCACGCACAGCACCGGTGTAATGCCACAGGCTAATGCCTGACGAATTTTAGCAACCACCTGATCGTCCATTTCACCTAGCAAAGTGCGGCGCTCTGAATGCCCCACCAGCACATAATGGCAGCCGAAATCCGCCAACATGGCCGCTGCTACTTCACCGGTATACGCACCCTGCGCATGATCGCTCACATTTTGTGCGCCCCACTGAATTGCCGTGCCCTGCAATTGTTCGCGACACGCTGCCAAGTATGGAAACGGCGCGCACACTGCCATTTGCGTGTGCACAATGTTTCTTGTGCCTTGCAACAAAGCTTGCATCAACGCGCTGTTACTGGCCTGCGTGCCGTGCATTTTCCAGTTGCCGATGACCAAGGGTTTGCGTGATGAATGCGTCATAAAAACCTCAAGCCAATGCTGTTTCAACCACAACTGCCAATTCAGCAGCCAACGGTTTTACTAAGCCCATGTCTGCGCCTTCCACCATTACGCGCACTACCGGCTCCGTGCCAGACGGACGCAACAAGACACGCCCTTGTCCACCCAAGTTTTCTTCGGCTTGTTGCACCGCTTGGTGAATGACTGGATGCTCACTGAGATCAAATTTTCTGCACGCACGCACATTAATCATCACCTGCGGAAACTTGTGCATACCGCGTCGCGCTTCTGCCAGTTTTTTGCCGCTGTTACGCAGCGCCAACAACACTTGCAGAGCAGAAACCACACCATCACCGGTGGTGGTGAAATGATTACAAATAATATGACCGGAAGATTCGCCGCCGAGGTTCCAACTGTTTTCTTGCATGCCTTCAATCACATAGCGATCGCCCACTTTGGTGCGCACAAAAGGAATGTCACGCTGCTGCAAGGCCAATTCAAAACCCAAGTTACTCATTTGTGTGCCGACCACACCTTTGCACATGCCGCGCTGCTGTTGATCGCAGGCGATGATAAAGAGCAATTCGTCGCCATCCACCAATTCACCCGTGTGATCAACAAACAGCACACGATCGCCGTCACCGTCAAACGCAATACCGAGATCGGCTTTGTGCTCCAACACCGCGCGCTGCAATTCACTCGGATGGGTAGAACCGCAGTTCTGATTGATATTCAAACCATCCGGCTTGCTCGCCAATTCAATCACCTCTGCGCCCTGCTCGCGCAATACATTCGGCGCGATGTGATAAGTAGCGCCATTAGCACAATCCACCACAATACGCATGCCGCGCAAATGAAAATTAAATGGCGTGGTGCTTTTGCAAAATTCAATGTAACGCCCCGCCGCATCAACAATGCGTTTGGCCTTACCCAGTAATGTAGGATCTTCTATCTGCATCGGCTCTTTTAACTGCGCTTCAATTTCCAACTCCACTTCATCGGGCAATTTTCTGCCGTCCGCACAAAAAAACTTGATGCCATTGTCTTCATGCGGATTGTGCGAGGCGCTGATCACAATGCCTGCTTGTGCGTTAAAGGTGCGCGTGAGATAGGCAATCGCCGGTGTAGGCATAGGCCCCAACAAACCCACATTCACACCGGCACTGATTAAACCCGCCTCTAAAGCCGATTCAAACATGTAGCCAGAAATGCGCGTGTCTTTGCCTATCAAAATCAATTTATTTTCATCGCTGGCGTGACGCGCAAAAACTTTCCCTGCCGCCCAACCCAAACGCAAAATAAAATCCGGCGTGATGGGATATTCTCCTACACGACCACGAATGCCATCGGTGCCAAAAAATTCTCTACTCACACGATTAATCCTTTTTAATTTTTTTCATTGATGGCGCACCATACGCGCACCATATCGACAGTTTCTGCCACATCGTGCACACGAAGAATAGCGCGCCGCGATCTAAAGCCATTTGTGCCAAGGCCAGAGAAGCAGGTAAGCGTTCCTCGACAGGTTTACCCGTCAGTTTACCGGCTATGGATTTGCGCGACAGCCCCACCAAGAGCGGATACGGCAACTGCGCCAATACATCTAAACGGCGCAGCAAATCTACATTGTGTTCTAGCGTTTTACCAAAGCCGAAGCCGGGGTCGAGCAAGATATTTTGCGGCGCAATACCAGCCTGTACACAAGTGGCTGCGCGCTGTTGCAGCCACGCAGCCACCTCCGTTACCACATCGTCATAGTGCGGATTGTCTTGCATATTTCCCGGCTCACCCTGCATGTGCATCAAACACACAGGTAAACCCGTTTGAGCGGCAGTTTGCAGCGCGCCTTCGCGTTGCAGCGCACGCACATCATTGATCATGCCTGCGCCGAGTGCAGCCGCCTCGCGCATCACTTGCGGGTTGCTGGTATCAACAGAAATAACCACATCCAAGCGCGCAGCTATCGCTTCAACAACCGGCAACACGCGCGCCATTTCTTCCTGTGAGGAAACCGGCTGCGCATGCGGGCGCGTGGATTCACCGCCTATATCCAACGCGCGCGCACCATCGGCCAGCATTTTTTCTGCGGCGCGCAGGCAGTGATCAATCTGTGCTTGCTTGTGCGCAAAAAACACGCCGCCATCAGAAAAAGAATCGGGCGTGATATTAAGGATGCCCATCACCACCGGGCTGGATAAATCCAACACACGGTTTGCGCAGTGCAATGGAGCGTGCTGGATCAGCGAGCGATCAATGTTCGCCCGCTGGCCCACCAATCGGCGTCACATTATTCGGCGGCGGCGTGTTGTTTTCAGCCGCTTCTGGCGTATTGCCACTCGGCTTATTGCCGCCGGTGTTGCTGTTGTGCCAATCGCGCGGCGCACGCACAGCACGGCGCGCCATCAAATCATCCACTTGCTCGCTGTCCAGTGTTTCATATTCCATCAGCGCATTTTTCATCGCTTCCAAAATATCAGTATTCGCTTGCAGCATTTCTGTGGCGCGCGCATAACTCGCATCCAGAATGGTTTTAATTTCGCTATCAATCAGCTCTTCTGTGTGCGCAGAAATATTTTTTTCACGAAAACCTTCGCCATCGCGCGCGTCGTAATCCAAGGCACCCAACTTTTCAGACAAACCGTAATTCACCACCATTGCGCGCGCAATGCTGGTCGCCATCTGAATATCGCTGTACGCGCCCGTGGAAACGCCGTCTGCACCGTAAATCATTTCTTCGGCAATACGACCGCCGTACGCGGTGGCAATATCGCTCAACAATTTGCGTTTGCTGGTGCTAATGCGATCTGCTGTTGGCAAAAACCATGTGATGCCCAGCGCACGACCGCGCGGGATGATGGTCACTTTGTGTATCGGGTCATGCTCAGGCATGAGATAGCCGACGATAGCGTGACCGGCCTCGTGGTAGGCAGTCATGGTTTTTTCTTTTTCCGACATCACCATGGATTTGCGCTCGGCACCCATCATGATTTTGTCGCGCGCTTTTTCAAATTCTTCCGTGGTCACCAAACGGCGATTGCCGCGCGCGGCAAACAGCGCCGCCTCGTTCACCAAGTTGGCGAGATCTGCACCGAAAAACCAGGCGTACCGCGTGCAATGACGGAGGCATCCACCGCTTCATCCAACGGCACTTTGCGCATATGCACTTTCAAAATTTGTTCACGGCCGCGAATATCCGGCAGCGCCACATGCACTTGGCGATCAAAACGACCGGGGCGCAACAGGGCTTTATCCAACACATCGGGGCGGTTAGTAGCGGCGATGACAATCACACCTTCGCTGCCTTCAAAGCCGTCCATTTCGACGAGCAATTGATTCAGCGTTTGCTCGCGTTCGTCATTGCCGCCGCCATGACCGCCGCCGCGATGTCTGCCCACGGCGTCAATCTCGTCGATAAACACAATGCACGGCGCTTGCTTCTTTGCCTGCTCAAACATATCGCGCACACGCGACGCGCCCACGCCAACAAACATCTCCACAAAATCAGAGCCGGAGATAGAAAAAAACGGCACTTTGGCTTCACCGGCAATCGCTTTTGCCAATAAAGTTTTACCGGTACCTGGGGGGCCAGACATCAACACGCCGCGCGGAATTTTTCCACCCAATTTTTGAAAGCGCGAAGGGTCGCGCAAAAACTCCACCAATTCGCTGACATCTTCTTTGGCTTCGTCTACACCGGCCACATCAGCAAAAGTGGTTTTGATTTGGTCTTCCGACAACAAACGCGCTTTGCTTTTACCAAAGCTCATCGGCCCACCTTTGCCGCCCATGCCGCCCTGCATTTGGCGCATGAAAAACATGAACACACCGATAATCAACAAGACGGGCAACACAGCAAAAAACAATTGCTGCAACAAGCCGGGTTGTTCCGGCTCACGCCCTTCTACTCTGACATTGTTGCTCAACAAATCGTCCATCAAATGTGTGTCCAATACATTCGGGCGCACAGTTTGAAACGCAGTGCCATCCTTCATTGCACCGTTGATTTTTTGACCGTCGATCACCACCGAGGCCACGCGCTGCTGTTGTACTTTGAATAAAAGCAGAGTATTCGAGCGCGCTGGCCGGTTGTTGCGGTGCGAGATTTCGGAACGCCGACATCAGCACAAAAGAATGGCACCCCAGATCAGCAGTGTTTTAATTGTGTCGTTCAAAATCAAACCCTCTCGATACCACTTTCAATACATTTTCTTGCTCGTGACATAGCCACACAGCATTGTTAATTTTTAAAACCTTGCGCTAGCAGATACACCTCACGCGATCGCGCGCGCGAGGCCTGCGGCTTGCGGGTGCTCACTTTTTTGTAGCGCCCCTTCAAGACTTTCAGCAGTTCATCAAAACCTTCGCCGTGGAATACTTTGCGAGGAAAGCGCCGTCTGGCTTCAACACTTGCGCCGCCATCTCGCTCGCCAGCTCCACCAAGCACATCGCGCGCGGCTGATCCACACCTGCCATACCGCTCATGGTTGGGGGCCATATCCGAAATCACAAGGTCCGCCTTGCGTTCACCCAGAGCGGCCAATATCTCCGCCAACACCGCCTCTTCGGTGAAATCGCCGTGGATAAAATCGACGCCGGCCAGAGTATCCATCGGCAAAATATCACTGGCGATCACGCGGCCGTGATGCCCCACCAGCGCCACCGCCACTTGCGACCAGCCGCCAGGGGCGGAGCCAAGATCCACCACGGTCATGCCGGGGCGAATCAGGCGATCTTTCTCCTGAATTTCCAGCAACTTAAAGCTGGCGCGCGAGCGGTAGCCCTGCTTCTGCGCTTCTTTGACGTACGGATCATCAAAATGCTCCCTCAACCAGCGCCCGCTGCTGCGCGAGCGACCCACTTTTTTTGCAGGTTTATTGATCGGGGAGTCGGGAGTCATGCGTGGTTTCCGTTGCTGTGACCATCATACCAGTTGACCGCCGTAAGCGCTACAATGCGCGCCCGCCCTCGCCTCTTCGGACAGCCGCCATGAGCCTCGACAGTCACACTCGCCAACAACTGAAAGCATTGGGGCATGCGCTCAACCCGGTGGTCACTGTGGCTGGCAAAGGATTGGCCGACAGCGTACTTGATGGAAGTGCGTCGCGCTCTGCACGACCACGAACTGATCAAAGTGAAATTCGCCGTGGGCGATCGCGTAGCAAAGCAACAAATCATTGCGGATATGTGCGCCCGCTGCGAATGCGAATTAGTGCAACAAATTGGTCACATTGCGCTGGTATACAAGAAGAATCCACAAGCGAAATTGGGCTTGAGCAATATTCGTAACAGCGTTGAGTAAAACTGTCGCTCAACGCATCGGAATCGAAATTTTGAGTTCAGCGCCCTGATGACATCAAGGTAATTGTTGCTGCCATTTTTTTTTGTCCGGATTATTCCGTGTGGCCGTACTGTTGTCGTCTCCTTCCATAATCAAGTTCCCACCTAACCGCACATCATTTGATCTATTTTTTCGCAAAAAAGTCTGGGATTTCTTTTTGTTTTTTCACCTCCCATCGCGAAGTGTGGCCGTAGTAAAGGTCTTCTTTCATTCGCAAACGCAGTGCTTTTTTGGGTGTTGTTGTTGCTTTTGGCACTTGCGGTTGTGATTTGTTTTTCACTACCGCCACGGCGGCATTGCTAACCGGCTCCGGTTTTTTCACTACTTCAGGCTTTTTGATTTCCTCAACGGAGGGCTCTACATCTTTACTGGCGGCGGCGGCTGCGCCAAATCCACCTCACCTTTGCCAATATCGGACGCGATCACAACCGCATCTGCTTTTTTTCCGTCGCCAATGGCAGTAAAAGGCGCCTCGTGGCACTTCGCCTTCCCAGTGTGGCTGCACCATGTTTTGCCATTGAAATTCTCGTTTTTTTTCGTATTCATTCACCGCAAACAACAGCAGCAACGACATCAGTAACAAACCGAGAAAAATCGTTGTGCTGCGAATGACAGTGCGCTGCTGGATAGTGGTTTTACCGCGTTCGCCGCGGCGGCAAGCCGGTGTGCTGCGTCAATAATTTATTGGCGCGACGACGATACATGGCATCGGCATTTTTGATACGCGTCAATTTTCACCGGCTGCGTTTTAGGAATGAGGTGATGCGCGCTGTTGCCGATCAAATCCGCGCGCCCCATTTTGTGCAACGCCGTATGTGCAGCAGCGGCCAGTTGTCTGATCGTGATAGCGCAAAAACGCTTTGTGCAATTTGCGTTGATTGATGCCCTTCGGCACCGCCACGGTTTCGCTGTTGGCACGAATGCGTTTTAGCGGATTTTTTCCTGTGTGATACATCGCGCTCGCCATCGCCATTGGCGAGGGAATAAAAGGCTTGCACTTGATCAGCTTGGAAATTGTATTTCTTCAACCACAGCGCGAGATTCATCATATCTTCGTCGCGCGTGCCGGGGTGAGCCGCCGCAAAATACGGAACGAGATACTGTTTCTTGCTTCGCTGCGCGCGAATATTTTTCAAACATGCCTTTGAAGCGGTCAAGCAAGCAATGCCCGGCTTCATCATCTTGGTCAGCGCTTTCTTCCGTGTGCTCGGACGCACTTTCAAATAACCACCGAAGATGATGCGTGACCAACTCCTTTCACATACTCCGGTTTCTCTACCGCCAAGTCATAGCGCAGACCCGAGGTGATCAATATTTTTTACCCTTGGCACGCGCGCGCGCTTTGCGATACAACTCTCACCAGCGGCATTTGATTGGTTTCGAGATCGCTGCATATCGCTGATTACATACAAGACAAGCGCCGACAACTCTGCTACATTTTTTTTCGTCTTTGTAAATTCCAAGCGCCACATATTGGAGTGGTGGGGCCGCCGAGATCAGAAATCACGC